>CANNRA010000159.1 GCA_947507735.1 Actinomycetota bacterium | reverse complement strand
GAGCGCGGCGCGGTCGCCCGACTCGCCGTAGCCGCTGCCGCCGAGCGTCTTCACCGACAGCTCCTCGAAGAGGACAGCCGGGTGCGGCGAGATCTCGACACCGAAGCGGGCGCCGAGCTTGCTGATCCAGGCGATCTCGTCGGGCACGGGCGGCAGCGCAGTGCGGCGCAGGCGCTGGACGCGGCCCTCGAGGTTGACGAGCGAGCCGTCGCGCTCGAGGTAGCTCGTCGCGGGCAGGATCAGGTCGGCCCAGCCGTAGGCGAGTCCCGAGAAGAGCGTGATCGCGATCACCGTGTCGGCGCGCTCTGCGAGGGCGCGCACGTTGGGGTCGGAGGCGGCCTCGTCACCCGAGACGATCAGCAGGCCGATGTGCTCGCCGGTCTCGTCCTCGCGGTCGGAGGCGGCGGCCCAGGCCTCGGCGACGCCGCGACCGTTGGGTGTGGCGGGCAGGTGGAAGGCGCCGCAGGTGGGCTTGTCGGCAAAGCCGAGCTCGGCCGCGAGCTCTGCGAGCGTGGCGCCACCGTGGCCGCCCGGGCCGGACCAGATGAGCACGGCCTGCTCGGAGGCGCGCAGCCGCTGCCCCAGCTCGTCGCGCTCGCCGGCGAGCTGAGCGCAGGTGGCGGCGGCGCTGCCGGGGGCGGCCTGCACCGTGCCGGCGGGGCCGATGGTGACGACCTGGGCGCCGTTGCGGCGCGCCTGGCGCAGCCAGAGATCGACGATCGGGGCACGCTCGACCACCGGGTCGTCGCCGACCACGACGATCAGCTCGGCGGCAGCGATCCCGGAGAGAGGCAGGCGGAACGGATCGAGCGCAGCGCTCGTCTCCTCGGGCAGCACGGCGGCGCTCGAGCCGACGCCCTCGCGCAGCAGCGTCGCCAGCGCGTACGTCAGCTCGACCGTCTCGGTGCCGGACAGCGCGGTGACGATCTGGCCCTTGGCGCCGCGGAGCAACGCCTCGACCTCGTCCAGCGCGGCCGGCCATTCGAGCGGCTCGAGGCCGGTCTGGCGCTTGCGGCGCAGCGGCGTCGTGACCCGGTCGCGCGCGGTCAGGTGGTCGTAGCTGAAGCGGCCCTTGTCGCACAGCCAGCCCTGATCGACCTCGGGGTGGTTGCGGCTCAGCACCCGCTTGGCCTTGCCCTCGCGGATCGTGACGCTCGTGTTGCAGCCCACCGCGCACTGGCCGCACACCGAGGGGACGTTCTGGATGTCCCATGGGCGCGCCTGGAAGCGGTACTGCGTCGAGGTGAGCGCGCCGACGGGGCACAGCTCGGTGACGTTGCCGCTGAACGGCGCGCGGTACGCCTCGTCCTCGAAGGTGGCGATCACGGAGTTGGCGCCACGGTTGATCGCGACCAGCTGGCCGTCCTCCGCCACCAGCTCGCTGAAGCGGGTGCAGCGGTAGCAGAGGATGCAGCGCTCGCGGTCGAGCGCGATCAGCGGGCTGATCGGGATCGGCTTGTCGAACGTCCGCTTGGGGAACGTCATCCGCGTCTTGCCGGGGCCGTAGCGGAAGGTCAGATCCTGTAGCGGGCACTCGCCGCCCTTGTCGCAGACGGGGCAGTCCAGCGGGTGGTTGACCAGCAGGAACTCGAGGGTGCCCTGCTGCGCCTGCTTCGACTGCTCCGAGGTGGCGGCGGTCCTGACGACGAGGCCGTCGGTCGCGCCCATCGTGCAGGTCGCCTGCGGCTTCGGCATGCCGTCGACCTCGCACAGGCACATGCGGCAGGCGCCGACCGGCGGCCCGAGCCGCGGCTCGTAACAGAAGACGGGGATCTCGATGCCGCCGAGCGCTGCTGCCTCGACCACGTTGGTGCCCTTGGGCACCACGATCTCGACGCCGTCGACGGTGATCGTCACGAGCTCGGGCGCCATCAGGCGATCACCGCCAGCTGGCGGTGCATGCGTGCGGCCTGCTGCACGGGGCCGAGGATGCCATCCAGCGACGACTGGTCGCCGTAGGGGCAGCAGCCCTGGTCGATGTGCGCCTGGAACTCCTCGCGGAAGCGCTCGACGTAGCTCGAGATCGGCATCGCGGCGGCGTCACCGAGCGGGCACAGCGAGCGACCCATGATGCGGCCGCAGACGTCGACGAGCAGGTCGAGGTCGGCGTTGCTGCCCTGGCCTGCCTCGATCTTCGTGATCAGGCTGACCAGCCAGCGCGTGCCCTCGCGGCAGGGGGTGCACTTGCCGCACGACTCGTGCTGGTAGAAGCTCGCGACGCGCAGGGCGACCTGCACCATGCAGGCGCGGTCGTCGATGGCGATGATCCCGCCGGAGCCGAGCATGGAGCCGCCGGCGGCGACCGAGTCGTAGTCGAGCGCGGTATCGATCTGGTCGGCGCGCAGGATCGGCGTGGACGAGCCGCCGGGAATGATCGCCTTGAGCGTGCGGCCGTTCGGGATGCCGCCGCCGATGTCGTAGATGACCTCGCGCAGCGACGTGCCGAGCGGCAGCTCGTAGTTGCCGCCGTTGACGACGTTGCCCGAGAGCGAGAAGACGCGGGTGCCGTTCGCGTTCTCGACGCCGAGGGTGGCGTACCACGCGCCGCCGCGTGCGATCACTGCCGGGACGGTGGCGATCGTCTCGACGTTGTTGATCAGCGTGGGCGCGGCGTAGAGGCCGGCGATGGCAGGGAACGGCGGCTTCGAGCGCGGCTGGCCGCGCTTGCCCTCGAGCGACTCGAGCAGCGCGGTCTCCTCGCCGCAGATGTACGCGCCGGCGCCGCGGTGCAGCACGATCGTGCAGTTCCAGCTGGAGCCGGCGATGTTGGCGCCGACGAGGCCGCGGTCGCGCGCCTCGTCGAGGGCGGCCTTCACGATCTCGTACTCGGTCAGGTACTCGCCGCGGATGTAGATGAAGACGGCGTTCGAGCCGATCGTGTAGGCGGTGATCAGCGCGCCCTCGATCAGCCGGTGCGGGACGCGCGCCATGATCTCGCGGTCCTTGAAGGTGCCCGGCTCCGACTCGTCGGCGTTGATCGTCAGGTAGATCGGCTTGGTCGTCTGCTCGGGCTTCGGCACGAAGCTCGCCTTGCGGCCCGAGGGGAAGCCGGCGCCGCCACGGCCGCGCACGCTTGCCGTGATCAGCTCGTCCAGCACCGCCTGGCGCTCCATCCCGAGCGCCTTGCGCAGCGACTGGTAGCCGCCGACCTTCTCGTACTCCGACAGCTTGGTCAGATCGTGGTCGTCGGCGCCCGCGAGGACGATCTGCTCGAACTCAGTGCTCGGCATGGCGCAGCTCCTCGATCAGGGCGGGCACGTCGGCGGGCTTGACGTGCTGCTTGTAGCGGTGGTCGCAGCTGACGACGGTGCCCCAGCCGCAGCCGCCGAGGCACTCGATGGTGCGCAGCGTGAACGCGCCGTCCGGGGTCGTCTCGCCGGCGCGGATGCCGAGCTCGCTCTCGAACGCCTCGAGTGTCGCCTGCGCGCCCACGAGCGCGCACGAGATGTTGGTGCAGACCTCGATCATGTGCGTCCCGACCGGCGCCAGCTGGAACATGTCGTAGAAGGACGCGACGGATTTGCAGTAGGCGGGCGTCAGCTCGAGCGCGTCGGCGACCGCGCGGAAGGCCTCGGCTGGCAGCCAGCCGCCGTGCGCCTCCTGGGCCAGGCGCAGCGCGGGCAGCACGGCCGAGCGGCGCTGCGGGTACTGCGCCGCGACGTCCTGGATTGCCAGGTAGAGCGCGGTCTCGCTCACCGGTCAACCTCACCCATGACGGTGTCCAGCGAGCCGGCGATCGCGATCATGTCGGCGATCAGCGCCTCGTGCATGCAGGTCGCAGTGGCCTGCAAGGCGACGAAGCTCGGCGCGCGGAACTTGACACGCCATGGCTTCGCACCGCCGTCCGAGACGACGTAGCAGCCCATCTCGCCACGAGGCGACTCGATCGTCGTGTAGATCTCGCCCTCGGGGACGCGGTAGCCCTCGGTGACGATCTTGAAGTGGTGGATGAGCGACTCCATCGAGGTGTGCAGCTCCTCGCGCGGGGGCAGCACCACCTTGCGGTCGTCGGCGATCCAGGGCGCACCCGGCTCGAACTTCTGCAGCTGCTCGAGGCACTGGGCGATGATGCGCACCGACTGGCGCATCTCGTCCATGTGCACCTTGTAGCGATCCCAGACGTCGCCGTGCTCGCGCGTGCAGACCGTGAAGTAGACGCGGTCGTAGAAGAGGTACGGCTGGTCGCGGCGGAGATCCCAGTCGACACCGGAGGCGCGCAGGCAGGGGCCCGACTGGCCGAGCGCGATCGCGTCGTCGGCGCTGAGCAGGCCGAGCCCCTTGGTGCGCTCGAGCCAGATCCGGTTCCGGTCGACCATGTCCTCGTACTGGTCGACCGCCTTCGGCATCTGCTCGACGAACTTCCAGCACTCGTCGTAGAAGCCCGTGGGGATGTCCTCGGCGAGGCCGCCCGCCTGGAAGTAGCGCGTGTGCATGCGCGTGCCGCAGACCATCTCGGAGAGATCGAGGATCTGATCGCGCTCGCGGAACGTGTACCAGAACATGGAAATGGCGCCCAGCTCGAGACACGCCGTGCCGAGCCACACCAGGTGCGAGTGGATCCGGTTCAGCTCGAGCAGGCACATGCGCATCCAGGTGGCCTTCTCGGGCACCTCCAGCGCGAGCAGCCGCTCGATCGCCAGGACGAACACCAGCTCGTTCGTCTGGAACGAGAGGTAGTCGATGCGCTCCGGGTAGGTGATGCACTTCCACCAGGACTTCTGCTCCATCGTCTTCTCGAAACCGGTGTGCAGGTAGCCGATCACCGCGCGCAGGCCGACCACGAGCTCGCCGTCGAGGTCGACGACGAGGCGCAGCACGCCGTGGGTGGAGGGGTGGTTCGGGCCGAAGTTGATCTGGTTGATGTCCTCGTTGCCGGCCAGGTGCGCGGGCACGTCGAGGATCGTCGGGCAGCGCGGCGGGATGCGGGTGCCCTCGTAGATCAGCTGCTTGCCGGGCTGTACCGGGTGGCGCTCGACGGTGGCCATCGCTACTCCTCCCCCGAGAAGCGCACGGGCTCGCCGCCGATGGGGTAGTCCTTGCGGAGGGGATGCCCCTCCCAGTCCTCGTCCATCAGGATGCGCACCCGGTTGGGGTGGTTGACGATGTTGATGCCCATCAGATCCCAGACCTCGCGCTCGTGCCAGTCGGCGGTGGGCCAGATCGGGATGACGCTCTCGACCGGCTCGCCGTCGTCGACGAAGGTCTGCAGGCGCACGCGGGGGGCGCCTGCGCGCAGCGCGAGCAGGTGGTAGCTCATGCTGAAGCGCTTCGGCTTGCGGACGGGGCGGTGCGCGAGGCCGTGCGAGCCGGGCCGGTTGAGGTCGCGCCCGGCGGCGGTGCCGATGTAGCCGGCGACGGCCTGGTCGCCCCAGCCGAGGTAGTCGGTGGCGGTGACGTCGGAGAGGAAGCTGAAGCCGAGCTCGTCGCGCAGGTAGCGGGCGGCCTCGAGCAGGCGGGCGGGGTCGACGACGAGCGTCGTCTCGCCGAAGGCCTCTCGCGTCTCGACCAGTCCGGGCAGCGCGTCGTAGCTCACTACTCGGCCACTCCCCGGATCTCGTAGGCCGGGGGGACGCCCGCGTTGACCTTCTCGTGGAGGCGGACGATGCCTTCCATCAGGGCCTCGGGG
>CANNRA010000158.1 GCA_947507735.1 Actinomycetota bacterium | reverse complement strand
CCCGCTCCCGCACCCGTCGGGCGCCTCGTCCTGGCCGCACCAGCCCGGCAACCGCGAGCGCCTCGACCGCGCGCTCGCGGCCATCCACGCCGAGCTCGCAGCGCTCTAGCTCGTCTTCGGCGGGTCGGGTGCCGGCGGGTGGGGCACGAGCCAACCGCCGCGCAGCGAGAACCGGAACCCCGGCGGCTATCCTCGATCGGTGACCGACCCCGAGCCGCACACGCCGAGCAACGGGCGCACCTTTCTCCGGCTTCTCGGGTACCTCCGCCCGTACCGCACCTCGCTGATCTTCTCGGTCGGCCTGGCCGGCGTCTCGCAGGGGTCGCAGATCGGCATCGCCTTCCTCACCGGCAGCGTCATCGACGCGATCCGCAACGGCCAGCACGCGCGGCTGTGGTGGCTCGTCGCCGCGGTAGGCGTGGTGTCGGCCGTCAAGGCCGCATCGCTTGCCGGACGGCGCTTCATCGCCGGCAACCAGTCGCTCGGCGTCGAGTACGACATGCGCACCGCGCTGTACGGCAAGCTCGTGCGCCTCTCGTTTGGCTTCTACGATCGCCACCAGACCGGGCAGCTGATGTCGCGGGCCACCGTCGACCTGACGAACGTGCGGATGTTCCTCGGCTACGGCCTGATCTTCATCGCGCAGCACCTGCTGACCGTCGTCGGCGTGACCGCTGTGATGTTTGCCGTCAACTGGCGGCTGGCGTTGATCGGGCTGGCGGTGACGCCGCTGCTCGTCGCGGTCGCTGCCCGCTACAGCACCGTCTCGCACCCCGTGCTGCGCGATGTCCAGCAGCGCCTCGCCGACGTCGCCACGGCCGCCGAGGAGTCGATCGTCGGCGTTCACGTCGTCAAGGCCTTCGCGCAGGAGGAGGCAACGCTCGCCTCGTTCGAGGCCCGCTCGCAGGCGGTGTTCGAGCAGACGGTGCGCGCCAATCGGCAGCGGGCGTTCTACGTGCCGCTGCTCGGCTTTCTGCCCTTGATCGCGCAGGCTGCCGTGCTGCTCGTGGGCGGACGCATGGTGATGCACGGCTCGCTCGCGCTCGGCTCCTACTTCACCTTCAACCTGCTGCTGCTGATGCTGATCATGCCGCTGAAGATGCTCGGCAACTGGATCGGCCTGACGCAGCGCGCCACCGCCTCCGGCGAGCGCATCTTCGAGGTCGTGGACGAGCCGGAGAGCGTCACCGACCGCCCTGACGCGACCGATCTGCCCGCCGGGCCGGGCCTCGTCCGCTTCGAGAACGTCGACTTCGAGTACGCGCCCGGGCGGCCGGTGCTGCAGGGGATCACCCTGGAGCTGGCGGCAGGCTCCACCGTCGCCTTCATCGGCCACACCGGCTCGGGCAAGACCACGCTTGCCTCGCTCGTGCCGCGCTTCTACGACGCCACCAGCGGCCGCGTCCTGGTGGATGGCTGCGACGTGCGCGACCTCTCGCTGCGCTCGCTGCGGCGCGAGATCGGCGTCGTCTCGCAGGATCCGCTGCTCTTCTCGGCGACGGTGCGCGAGAACATCGCCTTCGGCCGGGGCGACGCCACGCTCGAGCAGGTCGAGCGGGCGGCTCGGCTCGCCCAGGCGCACGAGTTCATTGCCCGGCTGCCGAAGGGCTACGACACCCTGGTCGGCGAGCGCGGCGTGACGCTCTCGGGCGGCCAGCGGCAGCGGCTCGCCATCGCCCGGGCGTTGCTCGTCGATCCGCGCATCCTCATTCTCGACGACGCGACCGCCTCGGTGGACGCCACGACCGAGGCGCGCATCCGCGCCGGGCTCGAGGAGGCGAAGCGCGGCCGCACCACCATCGTCATCGCACACCGCGCCTCGACGATCGCCCTGGCCGACGAGATCGTGGTGCTCGACGCCGGGCGCATCATCGACCGCGGCACGCACGCCGCCCTGCTCGAGACCAGCCCCGTCTACCGCGAGATCTACGAGCACGGCCAGCTCGACCGACAGGCCGTCGAGATCGCGCTGGAAGGCGGCGACCAGTGAAGATCCACGACGCCCACTCGCACCTCACCTCCGAGCGCGGCGCCAACGTGCGCAGCTGGTCGCGCGAGCAGACGCGGCGCCGCCTGAGCACGCTGGTCGCCCTGGCCCGGCCGTACCGCGTCCGCGTGGCGCTCGGCATCGTCACGCTGCTGCTGGCCACCGCGACGGCGCTCGCACCGCCCTACCTCGCCAAGCTGGCGATCGACCAGGGCATCCAGCGCAACGACACCGGCCGGCTCTGGGAGATCGTCGCGGTCTTCCTCGGCGCCGGCGTCCTCAACTGGGGCTCCTCGTACGCCCAGACGTACCTCACCGGCTGGACAGGCGAGCGGATGCTCGCCGACATGCGCAACCGCCTCTTCCGGCATCTGCAGCGGCTCTCGCTGGGCTTCTACGAGCGCAACCGGGCGGGCGTCGTGATCAGCCGGCTCACCAACGACGTCGAGGCGCTCGACCAGCTCGTCACCGAGGGCCTCACGAGCCTCGTCCAGAACACGCTGACGCTGCTCGGCACGGCGGTCGTGCTCTTCGTCCTCGACTGGCGGCTCGCGCTGGCCACGCTGGCGGTGCTGCCGCTGATGAGCCTCGCCACCGCCTGGTTCCGCAACCGCTCGGCGAAGGCCTACCGCGGCGTGCGCGAGAAGCTGGGTCTCGTCACCGCGTCGCTCGCCGAGGACATCGCCGGCATGCGTGTCGTCCAGTCGTACACGCGGGAGAGCGTCAATCAGGGCCGCTTCGCCGACGTCAACCGCCAGTACCGCGGCGCCAACTACGAGACGGTGCGCCTCAACGGCATCTACTTCCCGACCGTCGACCTGCTCTCGGGCGTTGCGACGGCGACCGTGCTCGGCTTCGGCGGCTGGCTCGTGTTCGGCCACTCGCTCACCTTCGGCACGCTGTTCGCCTTCATCGGCTACCTCGCGAACTTCTTCGATCCGGTGCAGCAGCTCTCCCAGCTCTACAACACGTTCCTCTCGGCCGTGGCCGCGCTCGACAAGATCACGGACATCCTCGAGGAGACGCCCGAGGTGCAGGACGCGCCAGACGCGACCGAGCTGCCGCGGATCGACGGCCACGTCACGTTCGACCGCGTGCGCTTCGGCTACGGCTCGGGCGACGACGTCCTGCCTGGCCTCGAGCTCGACGTCGCGGCGGGGACGACGGTGGCCCTGGTGGGCCACACCGGCGCCGGCAAGAGCACCATCGTCAAGCTGCTCGCCCGCTTCTACGACCCGCGCGAGGGCCGCATCCTGATCGACGGCCACGACCTGCGCGACGTCACGCAACGCTCGCTGCGCGCCCAGCTGGGGGTCGTGCCGCAGGAGGGCTTCCTCTTCGCCGGCACCGTCGCCGAGAACATCGCCTTCGGCCGGCCCGACGCAGCGCGCCTCGACGTCGAGGCGGCCGCCCGCGCCGTCGGCGCCCACGACTTCATCAGGGCGCTCGAGAACGGCTACGACACGCCGGTGGCCGAGCGTGGCTCCCGGCTCTCCCTCGGCCAGCGGCAGCTCGTCGCGTTCGCGCGCGCCCTGCTCGCCGACCCGCGCATCCTGGTGCTCGACGAGGCCACCTCATCGGTGGACATCGGCACCGAGCGTCGCATCGAGGAGGCGCTGCGCACGCTGCTGCAGGGACGCACCGCCTTCGTCATCGCCCACCGCCTCTCGACGATCCGTGACGCCGACCTGATCGTCGTGCTCGAGCACGGCCGCGTGGTCGAGCAGGGCACCCACGACGAGCTGCTGGCGCACAAGAGCTTCTACACCTCGCTCTACGGTGACTGGTCGGCCGATGTCACATAGTCTGGCGCGAGCGCGATGAGCATCGGATCCGTGATCAACGAGATGGTCGAGTACTACCGCCGGGCGTGGCGGCAGTACGGCGTGCTCAGCGCCGTCGTCTTCCTGCCG
Source organism: Actinomycetota bacterium (assembly GCA_947507735.1). Lineage (GTDB taxonomy): Bacteria > Actinomycetota > Thermoleophilia > Gaiellales > Gaiellaceae > CANFDS01. Next base: position 1,756 of record CANNRA010000158.1, on the reverse strand, counting down.
CTCGGCCTGCTCGCTGCGCTCGCTCAGCGCCACACCGGCGACACGCTCCGCTCGCTGTACGTGTGGGGCGTCATCTCCAAGGTTGCCATGATCGTCGCCACCACCTGGCTGCAGGCCGCCGTGGCTGTCCGCTCCGAGGAGCAGCGCAACGGCAGGGCACTGCCGGGCCCGCGCGAGACGATCCGGCTCGTCCAGCCGTTCCTCTTCCCCGTCCTGGCGGTCTCGGCGATCTCGGCCGTGGCGTTCCTGCTGCTCTCGCTGCTCGGCGTGATCGGGCTGCCGTTCCTGGTCTTCCTGCTCACGCGCTGGGTCGTGCTCGTCCCCGTGACCGTCATCGAGGGGCTCGAGATCAAGCAGGTCTTCCGGCGGGCGCACGAGCTCGCGAAGGGCAAGTTCTTCGATCTGCTGCTGCTCGCGCTGCTCTCGGTGATCGTGATCGCCGTGATCTACCTCGCAGTCGAGGCCGTCGCCGGCTCGCTCCCCCACTTCGCAGCCACCTGGATCTCGCTGACGGTCGTCGGCGCCATCGGCATGCCACCGGTGATGCTGCTGTGGACGGTCGCGTTCTTCCAGCTCTCCCGCCGCAGCCGGCGCGGAGTTCCCGTATGACCGAGCCCGTCGACCCGCCCACCCCTGACGCCACGTCGTCGGCCGCCGCCACCCCCGAGGTGCCGCGCGCCGAGCCTGCCGCCGCCGCCCCCGGCCCGCTCTCGCCCGAGGCGGAGACCGAGGTACGGATGACACCGGCCGAGGCGGTCTCCCGGATGCGCATTCGCGTGCCGGAGCGCGGCAACCGCAAGCTGCGCGACCTGATCGAGCGCGTCAACGCCGACAACCAGCTGAAGGCCTGGTGGCACGTCTCGAACGTCAATGCCGTGGCGCGACTCGAGATCAACGACCACTCGTGGGTGCACATTCAAATTGTCACGAACATCGCGCTGAAGCTGCTGCGGCAGCTCACCAAGCACGACATCGAGACGGCGATGGTGCGCGACTATGGCATGTCGCGCGAGGACGCCGAGGTGACCGTGGTGCTCGCGTCGCTGCTGCACTGCATCGGCATGTCGGTGCACCGTGACGGCCACGAGGACTTCTCGCTGCTCCTCGCTGCCCCGAAGGCGCGTGAGCTGCTCGTCGGCATCTACGACGACCCGGAGCTGACGGTGATCGTCAGCGAGGTGCTGCACGCGATCATCGGCCACCGCAAGGATGGCAAGCCGTTGACGCTCGAGGCCGCCATCGTCCGCGTCGCCGACGCGCTCGACATGGCCAAGGGCCGCTCGCGCATCCCGTTCGAGCGCGGCTCGGTGTCGATCCACGCGCTCTCGGCCGCCGCGATCGAGGACGTCGACATCAAGGACGGCGAGCATCGCCCGATCGGCATCGACATCCTGATGTCAAACTCGAGCGGCATCTTTCAGGTGGACGGGCTGCTGCGCCAGAAGCTCAAGGGCTCCGGCCTGGAGAAGTACGTCGAGGTGGTCGCGCACATCGACACCGAGGCCGAGAAGCGCCTCGTCCCGCTGTTCCGGCTGGAAATCTGAGGCTCAAGCCGGGGGCGTGACGGTCGATCACCCGGCTGACTGCGGCCACGCGCTACAATGCCGCCGCCGTTGCGGGATAGTCTAACGGTAGGACGCTCGGCTCTGGACCGAGAAGTTGGGGTTCGAATCCCTGTCCCGCAGCCTGGCTCGCCGGGACGTTGTACCCGGCGGGCAACCGCACACGAAGGGGCCGCCGAGAGGCGGCCCCTTCT
>CANNRA010000157.1 GCA_947507735.1 Actinomycetota bacterium | reverse complement strand
GGGCGGCGGCTGCGGCCTGGGCGGCGGGTGTGGCGGCGACCTGCTCGAGCGCGGCGCGCTTGACGCTCGACTGGACGGGCTTCGCGAGGAGCGAGACGCCGGCGATCACCAGCAGCACGAGCTCAACGGCCGCGATGGCTCCGACGGCGATGGCGATGCGGCGCCACGAGGGCGCGGCGCGGAAATGGCTGACGGCGGTGTGCACGGGGCCTGGTTCGCCCTGCTGTTGCGCGCTCCTCCCCGGAGCGGCCGCTCAGCCCTTGATCCAGGACCAGGTTGCCCGGAGACCGTCCACGAGGGCGGTCTCGGGCTGCCAGTCGAGCTCGCGCGCGGCCAGCGAGGGGTCGAGCACGCTGCGCTGCACCTCGCCGAGGCGCGGCTCGGCAAAGGCCGGCGGCAGCGTCACGCCGGACGCCTCCTGGCAGAGGTCGTACAGCTGCGCCACCGAGGTCTCGACGCAGGTGCCGATGTTGAAGACGCCGCCTTCGCTGCGCGCGGTTGCGGCGAGCAGCGCCTGGGCGACGTCACCCGCGTAGACGTAGTCGCGGATCTGGCTGCCGTCGCCGAAGATCGTGGCCGGCTGGCCGTCGAGCAGCTTGCTGAGGAAGATCGAGACGACGCCGGCCTCGCCGTGCGGATCCTGGCGCGGGCCGTAGACGTTGGCGAGGCGCAGCGCGACGTGGCGCGTGCCGTAGAGGCGGTTCCAGGTGGAGAGGTACTCCTCGGCCGCGAGCTTCGAGGTGCCGTAGGGCGCCAGCGGCTGCCGGTGGTAGCTCTCCGCGGCAGGTCCGTCGGTGCACTCGCCGTAGATCGCGCCGCCGGTCGAGGCGAAGATCACCTGCGTTCCGTGCGGGCGGGAGGCCTCCAGCACCGAGATCGTGCCGAGCACGTTCTGCTGCGCGTCGAAGAGCGGTCGGTTGACCGAGATGCGCACGTCGATCTGCGCCGCGAGGTGGATGCACACCTCCGGCTGCACCTCGGCGAACAGCGCTGCGGTGGCCTCGGCGTCGCAGATATCGGCCGTGACGAGCGTCGCCTGCTCCGGCACGTCCTCCCAGGAGCCGCGCGACAGGTTGTCGAGCACCCACACCTGATGGCCGCGCTCTAGCAGCAGCTCCACGACGTGTGAGCCGATGAATCCTGCGCCGCCTGTGACGATCGTCTTCATTCCGGCCCTATCCTACGGATTCGATGTTCATCACCCTTGAAGGTCTCGACGGCTCCGGCAAGTCGACCCAGCTCCACCTGCTGCGCGAGGCGCTCGCCGCCGACGGCCGCGAGATCGTGGCGACGCGCGAGCCGGGCGGCACCGAGCTGGGCGAGCTGGTGCGCACGCTCGTGCTGGAGGGCCCGGACATGACCGCCTGGCCGGAGGCGCTGCTCTACGCCGCCGCGCGCGCCCAGCTCGTGGCCGAGGTGGTGCGGCCTGCCCTCGCGCGTGGCGCGGTGGTCATCTCCGACCGGTACATCGACTCGTCGCTCGCCTACCAGGGCGTCGGCCGCGGGCTTGGCGTCGAGCAGGTGCTCGAGCTGAACCTCGCGGTCGTCGGCGGCCTCCTGCCCGACCGCACCTTCCTGCTGCTCGTCGCTGCCACGGAGGCGGACGCCCGCCAGGGCGCCCACCGTGACCGGATCGAGCGCGAGCACCTCTCCTTCCACCAGCTCGTCGACGACGGCTTCCGCCAGCTCGCCGCCGCCTACCCCGAGCGGATCGTCGCGCTGAACGGCTCGCTGCCGCCCGCCGAGCTCGCCGCCGCGATCCTCGCCGAGGTGCGCCGCGCCGAGCAGGGCCTGCCGCCGGCCAGCGGTGCCGCACGGGCGGACGCATGAGCCTCGACTCGATCCTCGAGCAGGCCGAGGCGAAGCGCCTGCTCGGTGCCGCGCTGCGCGAGGGGCCGGCCCACGCCTACCTCTTTCACGGCCCGCCCGGTGTCGGCAAGGAGGCGGCCGCCAAGGCGTTCGCCGCCGAGCTGCTCGGGTCGCCCGACCGTATCGACCACGAGACCCACCCCGACCTCTACGTGCTGCGCCAGTTCGGCCAGATGATCCGGCTGGACGAGATCCACGAGCTGCACCGCGACCTGCACCTGCGCCCCTTCGAGGCCGACCGCCGCGTCTACCTGCTGCTCGATGCCCACCTGATGAACCGCGACGCGGCGGACTCGCTGCTGAAGGACCTCGAGGAGCCGCCTGCCTACGCCGTGCTGATCCTCATCGCCTCGCAGCTGGCGGCGATCTCGCCGACGATCCGCTCGCGCTGCCAGGCGATTCCCTTCCGGCGCCTCTCCACGAAGGCCGTGCGTGCCGAGTGCGAGCGCCTCGCGCCCGACCTCTCGCCGGCCGAGCAGCAGGCGCTCTCGCGCGTGGCGGGCGGCCGCCTCGACCGGCTGCGCTGGCTCCTCGAGTCACAGGCGGGCGGCCGCCGCGAGCAGGTGCTGGCCGTCGCCCGCTCGACCTACGCCGACGAGGCGTTCGACCCGACGGCCGCCGCGCAGTCGGTGCTGGCCTCGGCGAAGGCGCGCGCCCAGGAGGAGGGCGACAAGGCTGCCAGCAAGGCCGTGGAGATCGGACTCACGGACAAGCGGGCCGAGAAGATGGTGTCGCAGGCCAAGCACGGCGCCGAGCGCGAGGACGTGCTCGGGTCGCTGGAGGAGCTCGGCACCTGGTTCCGCGACCTGGTCGCGGTGGGCGTCGGCGCCGAGGCTGCCGCGATCAACGCCGACCGCCTCGAGCAGCTGCGCGGCGACACGAGCCCCGTGCGCACCGACGGCGCCGAGCTGGCGGCCGAGGCCATCCACGCGACCTGGCGTGAGCTGGAGCGCCTCAACATCTCGCCCCAGCTCGCGCTGGAATCGCTGTTCATCCGCGTGCGGCGGCTCGTCGGGCCGCGCGGCGGCTGAGCCGCTAGCTGGCTGCGGGCGGGTCGACCGCCTCGCCGCTGACGATCGCGCCCTTCTCGGCACGGCCGTCGCCGCGATGGCTCGGGTTCGCGTCGTGGGCGTCGTGCAGCCGCTCCATCTGGCGGCGGAGCCGGTCGGTGAGCAGGTCGATGACCTCCTCGAACGTCGTGCCGGAGACGCTGGCGTGCAGCACGTTGCCGTTGACATCCAGCGAGGCCTTGGCGGCGAACCGCTCGGCGATCGCAGGGTTTCCCTCTTCGTGGATCTCGACCTTCGTGTGGAGGATCGGGCGAGGGGCATAGCGCTCGAGCTTCGAGAGCTTCTCGGTCGCGTACTGCTTGACCCTCTCGGGGATCGCGCCCCGGAAGTCAACGGCGAGTGGCTCGCTATGGGCGTCCTGCCTCATGGCTCCTCCAGTCATAGCGGGATCGGGAACACATCGTTGCTGACCCGACCCTCGCCCTGCATCCGCCCTTTCCCGCGAACTTCGCACGTAGGCTTCACCCATGAGCGCGATCATCGACATCCCCCGGGAGCGCGCCGCGGTCGCCGCGGTGCCGAAGCACGCATTCATCGCCGGCGAGTGGCGCGAGGGCTCCACCGGCAAGACGATCGCGGTCGAGGATCCCTCCACCGGTGAGACGATCGCCGAGGTGGCCGACTCCGGCGTCGAGGACGCGCTCGCCGCCCTCACCTCTGCCGCGGATCGCCAGGCCGAGTGGGCCGCCTGGGCGCCCCGCGAGCGCGGCGAGATCCTGCGCCGCGCCTACGAGCTGCTGGTGGCGCGCACCGAGGAGCTCGCCCTGGTGATGACGCTCGAGATGGGCAAGCCGCTGGCCGAGTCGCGCGGCGAGATCGCCTACGCCGCCGAGTTCTTCCGCTGGTTCAGCGAGGAGGCCGTGCGCATCGATGGCAGCTACTCCGTGGCGCCCAACGGCAAGGGCCGCCTGCTGACGATGCGCCAGCCTGTCGGCCCGGTGCTGCTGATCACCCCCTGGAACTTCCCGCTGGCGATGGGCACGCGCAAGATCGGCCCCGCCGTCGCTGCCGGCTGCACGATGGTCGTCAAGCCGGCCAAGCAGACGCCGCTCTCGATGCTCACGCTCGCCGCGATCATGGAGGAGGCCGGCCTGCCGAAGGGCGTCCTCAACGTGTTCGTCTCGTCGTCGTCCGCGACGACGGTGGAGCCGCTGATGAGCGACCCGCGCCTGCGCAAGGTCTCGTTCACCGGCTCCACCGAGGTCGGGCAGACGCTGGTCGAGCAGAGCGCGAAGCGGCTGCTGCGCGTGTCGATGGAGCTCGGCGGCAACGCCCCGTTCCTCGTCTTCGCCGACGCCGATGTCGATGCGGCCGTGGACGGCGCGATGCTCGCCAAGATGCGCAACGGCGGCGAGGCCTGCACCTCGGCCAACCGCTTCTACGTGCACGACGCTTTGCACGACACCTTCGTTGCCAAGCTGACGGCGCGCATGGCCGGGCTCAAGGTCGGTCGTGGCGTCGACCCCGGCGTCGAGGTTGGCCCGCTGATCGACGATGCCCAGCGCGGCATCGTGCGCGAGCTGGTCGAGGATGCCCTCGGCCGCGGCGCCACCACGGGCGGCAGCGACTTCAGCGGCGAGCGCGGCTACTTCTACGCGCCCACCGTGCTCAGCGAGGTCGCCCCCGACAGCCGGATCCTCCAGGAGGAGATCTTCGGCCCGGTCGCCCCGACCGTCCGCTTCACCGACGACGACGCCGCGATCGCCGCCGCCAACTCCACCGACTACGGCCTCGTCGCCTACGCCTACACGCGCGACACGCAGCGGGCCTTCAAGGTGATCGAGCAGCTCGACTCGGGCATGGTCGGCCTCAACCAGGGCATCGTCTCCAACGCGGCCGCGCCGTTCGGCGGCGTCAAGCTCTCCGGCTACGGGCGCGAGGGCGGCGCCGAGGGCATCGACGAGTACCTCTACACCAAGTACGCAGGCCTCAACGTCTGAGCGGTAGGATTTCTGCGGTTCGCCGGCGTAGCTCAGTTGGTAGAGCACTTCACTCGTAATGAAGGGGTCCGCAGTTCGAGTCTGCGCGTCGGCTTTGTAGGGAAACCGGGTATTTGCAGGGAATTCGCAGAGGTCTCGGTTGCTTCATGTAGGTCTATTTCGGCCCGTTGCCACACAATTGCCACACGGGCCTGATCGATGGCGGCCGCTGGGTCGTTCATCTCGACGCCTCTAAACTCGGCCATCACATGCGCGTAGGTCGATTCCATGACCGCTAGGGAGTGGCCTGCTTGCTCTGCAACCTCGCCCCTTCTCATGCCTGCTGACAGCAGGAGGCTCACGAATGAGTGCCTGAGGTAGTAGGGGGTCGCGTCTCTTGCTCCAGCTGCCTTCGCTGCCGGATCGAACTTCCGAGACCGCCAGTTCCGGTAGGTCGTATCTCCCCAGCCCTTTGCGGGATCGTCTGGGTGGGGGAAGAGCAAGCTTCCCGGACCCGGTGTTGCCGGGAGTGACGCCTTGAAAGAGGCGAGGTCGTTGCGAAGAGGCTGCAAGATGTCAACCGATCGGTTGCGCTCTGTCTTGGTTGCCTTCATCTCGCCAAGCGCCAGGGCTTTGTCGATGACAAGGACGGCCTTGCCGATGTCGCTCCACTTGAGAGCTAGGGCTTCACCGGGCCGTAGACCTGCGTAGGCAATCGGGTCTGCCCCGACTTTGGTTGACATCTCTTGTGCGAGGCACCGTCTCGCGGGAAGGATGTCGTCATGCCAAAGAAGTTCCCTGTCGAGTTCCAACGGGATGTCGTCGCGGTCGCCCGGCGGCGTGGTGCGCCGCGGTCGGAGATCG
>CANNRA010000156.1 GCA_947507735.1 Actinomycetota bacterium | reverse complement strand
CGGGCGGTGAACGACCTCGAGCACCTCCTCGCGACACGCACCCTCGAGCTGGTGGACATCGCCTCCGTCAGCCGCGACGAGGCGGCCATGCACGCCCACGTGCTGGCGCTGATCCCGCGGCCGCCGTTCGAGCTGCCGTACCTCACCGAGGACGCGATGCTGCTCGCGACGCCGCGCCGGCCGGGACGCCCGTTCGTCGTGCTGGCGGGCCACCTGGACACGGTGCCGCCGCAGGGCAACTTCCCCGGGCGCCGCGAGGGCGGCACGGTGCATGGCCTCGGCTCGTCCGACATGAAGGGGGGCCTCGCGGTGATGATCGAGATCGCCCGCTGGATCGCCCGCGAGGAGATCGAGCTGGAGGTCGATCTCGGCCTGCTCTTCTTCGCACGCGAGGAGCTGTCGCAGTCGGAGAGCCCGCTCCCCCACTTCTTCGAGACGTGCGCGCTGGCTCGCGAGGCCGAGCTGGCGATCGTCATGGAGCCGACCGACAACACGGTGCAGGCGGGCTGCCTCGGCAACATCAATGCCGATCTGGTCTTCCACGGCGAGGCCGCCCACTCGGCGCGCCCCTGGACGGGCCGCAACGCCATCGCCGCCGCCGTCGCCGGGCTCGCCCAGATCACGGGCCTCGAGCGCGAGGAGATCACGGTGGCCGGCCTCCCCTTCTACGAGGTGCTCTCGGTGACGCGCTTCAACGGCGGCGTCGCCGACAACGTGATCCCCGAGCTCGCCAGCGCGCGCCTCAACTTCCGCTACGCCCCCGACAAGACGCGCGAGCAGGCCGAGCAGCGGCTGCGCGCCCTCGTTGCGCCCACCGGCGGCGAGCTGACGATCCTCTCCAACTCCTCGCCTGCGAAGGTCGCAGCGCAGACGCCGCTCGTGCAGCGCCTGCTCGCCGCGGGCGGCTACGAGATCCTGCCCAAGCAGGCCTGGACGCCGGTCGCCGAGTTCAGCGACGCGGGCCTCGACGCGGTGAACCTCGGCCCGGGCGCGACGCGCTTTGCCCACCGCCGCGACGAGCAGATCGAGGCGAGCGAGCTGGCCCGCACCTTCGAGGCCGTCGCCCGCTTCCTGACGGAGCCCGCGTGACGGCCCGCGCAGCTGCAGGAGCGGCCGCGTGAGGGCCTCCCCCGTCCTGGCCGAGCTGGCCACGTACCCCTTCTCCCGGCTGGAGGACGCGAAGCGCAAGGTGCGCGAGCGCGGCATCGAGCTGATCGACTTCGGCATCGGCGACCCGCAGGAGCCGACGGCGCCCTTCATCCGCGAGGCCCTGGCCGCCGCGATCACCGAGTCGTCGTCGTATCCGCTCTCGGCCGGCCTGCCCGAGCTGCGCGCCGCCATCGCCGGCTGGACGGAGCGCCGCTTCGGCCGCGCGCTCGACCCGGCCACCCAGGTCGTGCCGACCTACGGCTCGAAGGAGGCGATCTTCTCGTTCGCCTTCGCGACGGTGGATGTGGCGAGCGGCAAGGACACGGTGGTCGTCACCGAGCCCGGCTACCCGGTGCAGGAGCGCGGCGCGCGCTTCGCCGGGGCGCGCGTGCTGCGGCTGCCGTTGCTGGAGGCCAACGGCTTCCTCCCCGACCTCGACGCGATCCCGGCCGCGGAGTGGCAGCGCATCTCGCTGTTCTGGGTCAACTACCCGTCGAACCCCACCGGCGCCACCGCGCCGCTCGCCTTCTACGAGCGCCTGGCCGCCCTCGCGCGCGAGCACGACTTCCTGCTGTGCAGCGACGAGGCCTACAGCGAGCTGTGGTTCGACGCGCCGTCGGTCTCGGCCCTGCAGATCGCCGACCCGACCGGCCCCGGCGCGCGGCCTCTCCAGAACATCGTCGTCTTCAACACGCTCTCCAAGCGCAGCTCGATGACCGGCTACCGCAGCGGATTCATTGCCGGCGACGCCGAGGTGCTCGAGGCTATGCGCCTCTTCCGCCCGTCGATCGGCACGGCGCCGCAGGAGTTCGTGCAGCGCGCCTCGGTCGCCGCCTGGAGCGACGAGGCGCACGTCGAGGAGGCCCGCGCCCGCTACGCCGCCAAGCGCGCGGTGCTGCTGCCTGCCCTGGAGCGCGCCGGCCTGCACGTGGCCGCCAGCGAGGCGACCTTCTACCTGTGGGTCGCCGTGCCCGCCGGCCACACCTCCGAGAGCTTCGCGGAGAAGCTGCTCGAGGGTGGCCTCGTCCTCACCCCCGGCTCGTACCTCGGGCCGTCCGGCGAGGGCTACGTCCGTTTCGCCCTGGTGCCGACGCTGGAGCGCTGCGAGCGCGCCGCGTCCATCCTGGGAGACCTGCTGTGACAACGAGAGGAGCACGTCCGTGAACGACCTTGCCCGCCGGATCGAGGAGGCCTTCGCCAGTGGCGATGCCGCCGCTGCAGCCGCTGACGTGGACGAGACGATCCGCCTGCTGGATGGCGGCGAGCTGCGCGTGGCCGAGCCGCGCGACGGCGACTGGGTCGTCAACGAGTGGGCGAAGAAGGCGATCCTCATGTACTTCCGGCTGCGCCAGATGGAGGAGATCGAGGTCGGCCCGTACACCTACCACGACAAGATCCCGCTGAAGCGCGACTTCGTCGAGCGCAAGGTGCGCGTCGTGCCGCCCGCGGTCGCCCGCTACGGCTCGTTCCTCTCGCCCGGCGTCGTGCTGATGCCGAGCTACACCAACATCGGCGCCTGGGTCGGCCCCGGCACGATGGTTGACACGTGGGCCACGGTCGGCTCGTGCGCGCAGATCGGCGCGAACGTCCACCTCGCCGGCGGCGTCGGCATCGGCGGCGTGCTCGAGCCGCCGAACGCGCGCCCGGTCGTGATCGAGGACGACTGCTTCATCGGGTCGCGCGCGATCGTCACCGAGGGCGTGCGCGTCGGACAGGGTGCAGTGCTCGGGGCGAACGTCGTGCTCACCGCGTCGATCCCGGTCATCGACGTCACCGGCGCCGGCCCGGTCGAGCATCGCGGCTACGTGCCGCCGCGCGCGATCGTCGTGCCGGGCGTCCGCAGCAAGGACTACCCCGCCGGCTCCTACGGCCTGCCGACGCCGATCATCATCGGCTGGCGCTCCGAGGCGACCGACCAGAAGGTGTCGCTGAACGACGCGCTGCGGACGCATGGGGTCAGCGTCTAGGAGCTGCGCTCGGGAGAGTCCCTCGCGGAACCGGACTAGCCGGCCAGATCGGCCAGCAGCTCCGCCGAGAGCTGCACCTCACAGATCTCCTGCGCCTCGCCGGTCTGCCGCGCGTGCAGCACGCCGTAGCTGTCCTTCGTGATCGCCACGACCAGGGTGCCGCCACCGAGGTGCACCGTCACCGGGCTCTCGCACCAGCCCTGCGCGATCGCTGCGGCGGCCACGGCGGTGGACGACGAGCCGGAGGCCAGCGTCTCCCCCGCGCCTCTTTCCCAGACACCGACGGTGACGTCATGCGGGCCATCCACGCGGACGAGCTGGACGTTGGTGCGGGCCGGGAAGCGTGGATGGTGCTCGACGAGCGGGCCGAGCCGGCGCACCTCCTCGCGCGCGGGCTTACGCCGGATCACGGCATGCGGGTTGCCCACCGAGACGGGGATGAAGGTGACGTGCTCGTGCGGGCCGCCCTGGGCGGTGACGTTCAAGTCCTCGGGCTCCCCCACCTCGACGATGCCAAGCTCCATCTCGACGGAGAGACCAGCCTGCATGCGCCCGTGCACCTCCCGCGGGCCGATGCGCAGCGTCACCGCGTCGCTGCCGGAGCGGCGGGCGAGCCAGCGGGCGGCGATGCGGGTGCCGTTGCCCGAGAGCTCGGCGGTCGAGCCGTCGGGGTTCCAGATCACGAGCTCGGCGGTGGGGCCGTCGGCTGCGACGACCTCGAGGATGCCGTCCGAGCCGACGCCGGAGTGGTAGTCGCAGAGGCGGCGCACCCGCTCGGGCGTGAGCGGCCAGGGCAGGTCGCTGCGCTCGACGAGCAGGTAGTCGTTACCGAGTCCGTGCCACTTGGCGAGACGCATGGGCATGAGCCTAGCCCGTCTTGCGCCAGCGAAGCCCGGCATTGCGGCGCACGAGGGCCACGATCCTCAGTCCGAGGCGCGTGCTGAAGAAGCGGTGCCGGGCAGACGCGACGACGCGCGGCCCGGGCGGCAGATAGCGAAAGCTCATCCGACCGCCGACGGTGCGTCCGTCCCAGTCGAAGTGCGGCAGCGTCTCGGCCCGCTTGCGCAGGATCACCGTGCGATACCCGGCAGTGCTCTCGATCTCCCAGGCCGGATCCCCTCTCAGCCCGTCGATGATGGCGGCAACCGGCGGCATGTACGCATCGTCGAGCAGGACGACGCCGCCGATGCGAACGCGTGAGGCGACGCTCCACCAATCGATCACCGGGTAGGGGAACCCGTGCGCGCCGTCGATCAAGACGAGGTCGAGCGGAGTCGCCGGGAGCGTCGGCAGCACGACGTGCGACGGCCCGATGTGGAACGTGACGGCGTCCGTCGGTACGCCGAGCTCGGCGCAGGCGGCGCGGAAGCGTGACTCCTCGCCCGGATCTGGTGTCACGGCCGCATGGACGGCGCCGCGGGACGCGATCACGATCGTGCTGTGGCCCGATCCGGTCTCGAGCGTGTGCCAGCCCGGCTGGACGTTCGCCTCCAGCCATTCGAGCGCCGCCCAGGCGAGACCCCACGACTCGTCACCGTGATCGCCGTGCAGGCCGACAGGGCGCGTGCGGAGCCGGTAGGTCAGGCTGCTGGACATCTCGGGCGAGCTCCCTCCATTACGACGCACTAACGAGTGGCGACGCGATTGACGATGTCGGTGGTCAGTTCCGCGACAGGCCGGTCTGCCTCCACGCTGATCAGACCGGGGATCTTGCGCATCCAGATCCGCTGACGACGAGCGTACTGTCTGGTGCGCACCACGACCGACTCGATCCAGTCGTCGCGCTCGAGGCCCTGCTCGGTCTCGCGCAGGCCGATCAGCTGGGCCGCCTGCTCGGAGAGGTCGCCGGCAAGGGCGGCGCGCGCCTCGTCGGGGCCGCCGCGCTCCCACATCTGGGCGGTGCGGGCAACGATGCGCCGGGCCAGCTCGTCGCGCTCGACCTCGAGGCCGATCGTCACCGAGGGCAGGCGCGTCGTCTTTGACCAGAGGCGGTCGCGGTCGGGCGTCAGCGTCTTGCCGACGGCGTGCAGCTCCAGCGCGCGGACGATGCGGCGGGTGTCGTTGGGGTGCAGCGCGGCGGCGGCGTCAGGGTCGCGGCGGTTGAGCTCGGCGTGCGCCTCGAGCGGGCCGAGCTCCTCGACCAGCGCCTCCATCTCATCGCGCAGGCCGGGCCGCGGCGGCGGCGGCAGATGCAGCTCGGCGAGGGCAGCGCGCAGGTACAGCCCGGTGCCGCCGGCCACCACGGCGATGCGCCCGCTCTCGACGATCTCATCGATCGCCTGGTGCGCGAGCGCCTGGTACTCGCCCACCGAGCCGCCGTGCGCGAGCGGCCACATGCCGACGAGGCGCGTCTCCTCCTCCGGCTGGTTGGTGAGGATCGGGACGCCGGCGTAGCACTGCATCGAGTCGCAGGAGACGACCTCGCCGTCAAGGGCGGCGGCGATCGCCTCGGCAGCGGCGCTCTTGCCGGAAGCCGTGGGACCGAAGACGGCGATCACGTGCGGCAGGCCGTCCTCGCGCGGATCGACGACGGGCGCCGGCGCTGCAGGGGCCGGCTTGAAGCCAGGGCGCGGCTTCGGGGCGGCCTTCGGCGGCTTGGTGCGCGGCGCGCCTCCCGCGGCACCGGCAGCG
>CANNRA010000155.1 GCA_947507735.1 Actinomycetota bacterium | reverse complement strand
TGAGCCCCAGCGGAACGCCGCCGAGCAGCGCCGGGCCGATCGACGGCGCGGCCGCCTGCGCGCTGGCCGCGCACGCGGATCCAGCGACGGCCATAGCCGCACAGACGAGGAAGAGGACGACGCGAGCCACAAGCGAAACCTAGCCAGCCGCCGGGGGTACCATGTCGCCCATGCCTTCTGAGCCTGTCATCGTCTTCGTGGAGATCCCCGGAGGCTCTCGCAACAAGTATGAGCTCGACCCCGAGCTCGGCGAGATCGTCCTCGACCGTCGTCTCTTCACATCCATGTCCTACCCGGCCGACTACGGCTTCATCGAAGGCACCATGGGCGAGGACGGTGACCCCGTCGACGCGCTCGTGTTCGTCGGCGACCCGACCTTCCCGGGCTGCCGCATCCGCACCCGCACCGTCGGCGTGTTCCACATGACCGACGAGAAGGGCCCGGACGAAAAGATCCTCTGCGTGCCGTTGAAGGATCCCGCGTTCATGCGCGTGCACGACATCCACGACATCGCCCCGGAGTTCCGCGACGAGATCGAGCACTTCTTCCAGGTCTACAAGGACCTCGAGGCAGGCAAGACCGAGACGCGCGGCTTCGGCAACCGGGCGGAGGCCGAGGAGATCCTCGAGCGCGGCCGCCTGCGCGCCGCCGAGCTGGCAGCCGCGGCGGAGTAGTGATGCACGACCCCGCGGACGGGGAGGCTGCGGCCCGCGACGCCCTCGTGGCGTGGCTGGCGCAGCTCGAGGAGGCGGTGGCTGCCGGAGAGGATCCCGGCGCGGACATCGCGCTCGTCTACATCGCCCGCGAGGACGTGCTGCTGGATGAGGATGATCTGCACGGTGCGCTGCGGCGCGCCGTGCTGCTGCGTGCCACGGGCGGCGACCCGCGCCGCGAGCTCGACCCGGACGAGCGCGCCGTCAGCGGCCTCGCCGAGGAGCTCGACGACCCCGTGCGCCGCGCCGAGCTGACGCTGGCCCTGGAAGAGGTCGAGGAGCTCGTAGCCGAGCTGCCCGGGCTGGTGCGCCTCGCCCGCACCCTGCGCAGCGAGCCCGACCGCACCTGGCGCCTCTTCGCGCTCGCGCTGCTCGCCGACCATCTCGACGAGGACGACGACCCGACGTGACTGCCACCGGCGACGACCTGCGCGCCGTCTTCCACCGCGTCCCCTCCGGTATCGCGGTCGTCACGGTCGACCACGACGGCGAGCGCCTCGGGCTGACGGTCTCCAGCCTCGTCTCGCTGTCGCTGACGCCGCCGCTGGTCGGCCTGGCGCTCTCCCGGCAGGCGGCGCTGCACGAGATCCTGCACCAGGCCGGCGCCTTCGCCGTCAGCTGGCTGCCCGCCGGCGAGCAGGGCGCCACCCTGGCCGCCCACTTCGCGCGCGGCGTCCCGCCCATCGCCATGTGGCACCGCATCGGGCTCCGCGAGGGACGCGACCCGGCCTTCGCGCCGCAGCTCGCCGGGGCCGCGGGCTGGCTCGACTGTCGCATCGTCGCCGAGCACGACGCGGGCGACCACACCTTCTTCGTCGCCGAGGTGTCCGCCGCCGAGACCGGCCCCGCCGAGCGCGTACTGACCCACCTCGGCGGGAAAGCCGAGTGAGCATCGACGCGGTCGTCTTCGACCTGGACGGCGTCCTGATCGAGACCGAGGAGCTGTGGGACGAGGTGCGCGAACAGCTCGCCCGCGAGACGGGCGCGCGCTACGACGCGATCGCACAGCGGACGATGATGGGCATGAGCGCGCCCGAGTGGTCGAGCTACATGGCGAGCCTGGGCGTGCCCGGCCCGCCCGCAGCGATCAACGACGAGGTGGTGCGCCGGCTGATCGCGCGCTACCGCGAGCAGCTGCCGCTGATCGAGGGCGCGGTGGACGCCGTGCAGCGGCTGGCGGCTGCCGGCTTCACGCTCGCCGTGGCGTCGTCGTCGAACCGGGTGCTGATCGACCTCGTGCTGGCCGAGTCGGGCCTCGCGCCGCTGTTCACCGCCACCGTCTCGTCCGAGGAGGTGGCACGCGGCAAGCCGTCACCCGACGTCTACGTCGAGGCCTGCCGGCGCATCGGCGTCGCGCCCGCCGCAGCCACCGCCGTCGAGGACTCGCACGCAGGCATCCGCTCGGCGAAGGCGGCAGGCCTCCGGGTGCTCGCCATCCCGAACCCGTCGTTCCCGCCCGGCGAGGAGGCGCTCGCGCTCGCCGACCTCGTCCTGCCCGGCCTGGCTTCCCTTACCCCCGCCGCCGTGCGAGGATCCGGCGCATGATCACGCGCCACCATCACACGTCGCTGTTCGTCACCGACCTCGAGCGCTCGATCGCCTTCTACTGCGGCGCCCTCGGCTTCGAGCTGCTGAACAAGGAGTTCGACCGCGGCGGCGACTTCATGGATCAGGTCTGCAACCACCCCGGGACGCGTCACGATCTCGCGCTCGTTGCGCTCGGCGACTTCGTGATCGAGCTGATCGTCCCGCTCGCGCCAGCCGACCAGCTCAGCGACGTCGACCCGCGCGACCACGGCATCGCGCGCATCGGCTTCGAGGTCGAGGAGATCGAGGCGACGGTGGAGGCACTGCGCGCGAAGGGCGTCCAGTTCATGAGCGAGGTCGCCACGCTGCCGCTCACCGTCAAGCACTACCCGGGCGGCAAGGCCGTGTTCTTCAAAGATCCCGATGGCATCGTGCTGGAGCTCCAGCAGCCGCCCGTGCCCGGGAGGCTGACGTGAGCGCCAGCGCGCCGCGCCGCGGCACCGTCACCGGCATCTACATCGGGCCCGCGGGCATGGTCGAGACGGCCACTGCCGTCGCCGGGCGCGGCCTCGAGGGCGACCGCTACTTCAGCGGCGAGGGCTTCTTCTTCCGCGACGGCAAGCTTGGCCAGGATCTGACGCTGATCGAGGCCGAGGCGCTGGAGGCGCTCGCCAACGAGACCGGTCTCGTGCTGACGCCGCTCGACGCGCGCCGCAACCTCGTGACGCGCGGCATCCGCCTGAACGAGCTGGTCGGCAAGCGCTTCAGCGTAGGCGGGGTCGAGTGCTACGGCCGGCGCCTCTGCCCGCCCTGCGCGCACCTGCAGCAGCTGACCGAGCCGGGCGTCCTGCGCGGCCTGCTGCACCGCGGCGGCCTGCGGGCCGACATCATCGGCGGCGGCGCGATCGCGCTGGGTGCCGAGATCTCCGAGCTGTAGCGGGGCGAGCGGCCGGGGCGGTCGGGGCGGCTCAGCCGCGCCAGCGCGCGACCATGACGCAGCCATTGTGGCCGCCGAGGCCCATCGCGTTCGACAGCGCCACCTCGACCTGCTGGGCGCGCGCGACGTTCGGGACGTAGTCGAGGTCGCACTGCGGGTCGGGCGTGCGGTAGTTGATCGTCGGCGGCAGCATCCCCGTCTCGACCGCCTTCACGCACATGATCGCCTCGATCGCACCGGCGGCGCCGAAGCAGTGGCCGGTCATCGACTTCGTGGACGAGACGGCGAGCGTGCGGGCGTGATCGCCGAAGACCGCCTTGATCGCGTTCGTCTCGGCAATGTCGCCGAGCGGCGTCGAGGTGCCGTGCGCGTTGATGTAGCCGACGTCGGCAGGCTGAATGCCGGCACGGCGGATGGCGGCGCTCATCATCTCGATCACGCCGCGCGACTCCGGGTCGGGCTGGGCCATGTGGTGCGCGTCGTTGGAGGCGCCGTAGCCGATCACCTCGGCGTAGATGTGGGCACCGCGCGCCTGCGCGTGCTCGAGCTCCTCCAGCACGAGGATGCCGGCACCCTCGCCCATCACGAAGCCGGCGCGCGTCGCGTCGAACGGCCGTGAGGCGAGCGACGGATCCTCGCCCTCCTCGGCGCCCGCGAGGCCGCGCATCGAGCAGAAGCCGGCCAGGATCAACGGGTGGAGGCAGGCCTCGGTGCCGCCACAGAGCATGATGTCGGCGTCGCCGCGCTTGATCATCTCGGCGCCCTCGCCGATCGCGTGCGAGCCGGTGGCGCAGGCCGAGACCGGCGCGTAGTTGGGGCCGCGCAGCCCGAGTGAGATCGCCAGCTGGCCGCTCGCCGAGTCGACGAGGCAGTTGGGCAGGAAGAAGGGTGAGACACGGTCGATGCCGCGCTCGAGCATCGTCTCGTGCTGCTCGAGGATCGTGCCGATGCCGCCGATGGCGCTGCCGACGAGCACGCCGACGCGCGCCGGATCGGCTGCGCCCTCGAGCCCGGCGTCCGCGTAGGCCTCCTGCGCTGCACCGAGGGCTAGCTGGACGTTGCGATCCATCCGGCGCACCTCCTTCGCCGGCCCGACCGTGGTCGGATCGAAGTCCTTGACCTCGCCGGCGACGCGCACCGGGAAGCCCGAGGCGTCGAAGCGGGTGATCCAGCCGATGCCGCTGCGCCCGGCCAGTGCCGACTCCCAGGTGGTGGGAATGTCGAGGCCGAGCGGGGTGACGGCTCCGAGACCGGTTACGACGACGCGCCTCATCCCGTGAAATCTAGTGGCAGCGGCGGGGGCGTGACGCCGGTTCCGCGCCCGGTATCGTGCCGGGCATGCGCCTCGGCTACTCCGCTCCCCTCGACGGCATCCCTCTGGGCGAGCACGCCGCCCTCGCGCGCGACGCCGCCGCGCTCGGCTACACCGACTGCTGGTCGCTCGAAGTCGCTGCCAGCGACGGCTTCCTGCCACTCGCCGTCTCGGCCACCGGCAGCGACACGCTGCGCTTCGGCACGGCGGTCGCTGGCGTCTTCGGGCGTGGCCCTGCCCTGATGGCGACCAACGCCGCACAGCTCGCCGAGCTGGCGCCCGGCCGCTTCGTGCTCGGCATCGGCACCTCGAGCGACATCATCGTCGAGCGCTGGAACAAGATCCCCTTCGAGAAGCCCTACACGCGCCTTGCCGAGACGCTCGACTTCCTGCAGGCGACCCTCGCGGGCGAGCGCGCCAACGGCTTCCGGCTGCCGAACCCGCCCGCGGCGAAGGTGCCGATCATCCTCGGCTCGATGCGGCCGCGCGCCCTGAAGCTCGCCGGCTCGAAGGCCGACGGCATCGCCATCAACCTGATTCCCGCCAACGCTCTGAGTCACGTGCTCGCGCCCGTGCACGAGGGCGCCCGCGAGGCCGGCCGCCCTGTCGAGGAGCTCGAGGTCGTGCAGCGCGTCTTCGTTGCGCTTGGCTCGCCCGAGGAGGCCGAGCGCGCCGCGCGCCGCTGGGTGATCGCCTACGCGCAGGTCGAGGTGTACCGCACCTTCTTCCACGCGATCGGCGTCGGCGAGTCGCTGGAGCCCGCGATCGAGGCCTTCCTGGACGGGCGCCGCGACGAGGCCGTCGACCTGCTGCCGCGCGATGTCGTGCGCCGGCTCGTGCAGTGGGGCAGCTGGGATGAGATCCGCGCCGGCCTTGCCGAGCACGCGGCCGCGGGCGTCACCACCGCCGCCCTCTACTTCCTCACGTCCGCCGCCGACCCGATCGAGAAGGCGCGCCTCCAGCGCGAGGCCCTCGAGCAGCTCGCGCCGCGTATCCTCCCAGCGTGATCGACGACCACCCGACGAACATCGACATCACGCTGGAGCCGCTCGACGACTTCGTCGTGATCCAGCCCACCGAGGACGAGTCCGAGACGCGCACCGGCCTGATCATCCCCGCGAGCGCCGAGACGGGTTGCGTCACCGGCATCGTCACGGCGGTCGGCGGCGAGGCGGTCGGCGTGCTGCCCGGCGACAAGGTGCTCTACGCGAAGGACGCCGGCTACGAGGTGCGCCTCGCCGGCAGCGCAGTGCGCGTGATGCGCCGCT
>CANNRA010000154.1 GCA_947507735.1 Actinomycetota bacterium | reverse complement strand
GCCCGCGGGTGGCTGCTCGTCGTCGGGCTGCTGCTCGTGGTGGCGGGCGGCGCCGTGGCAGTCGCGGCAGGCGCACGGCTCGGTCGCTCGCTGACGCCGCTGCCCCGGCCACGCGGTGACGCCCTCCGCGAGACCGGTGTCTACGCGCGTGCCCGCCATCCGATCTACGGCGGCGTGCTGCTCGTCGCGCTCGGCTGGTCGCTGGCCCGCTCGCCGTGGGCGCTCGTCCCGGCGGGTGCGCTCTGGCTGCTGCTGCAGCTCAAGTCCGAGCGCGAGGAGCTGTGGCTGGCGGAGTGCTATCCGGGGTACGCGGCATACCGCGCCCGGGTGCCGCGCCGCTTCCTGGGCTGACCCCGGAGCGGTAGCGTCTCGCCGGAGGCCCGTCGGCCTCGCCACCGCGACCGAAGAGGAGCCCCATGCTTCTGATCACAGGTGCCACCGGCCAGGTCGGCGGCGAGACCGCCCGCGAGCTGCTGCGCCAGGGCCAGGCCGTCCGTGTCCTCGTGCGCGACCCGCAGAGCCCGGCCGCCCAGGCGCTCGCTGCCGCCGGCGCGGAGCTCGCAACCGGCGACCAGGCCCGTCCCGGCACGCTCGCTGCGGCCTTCGCCGGCGTCAGCGCGGTGCTGCTCGGCTCCGCCAACGACGAGGGCCAGGTCGAGCGCGAGAGCAACGTCATCGCCGCCGCCGAGGCCGCCGGTGCGCAGCGCATCGTCAAGCTCGCCGCGCTCGGCACGACGCCCGGCTCGCCGATCTCGATCCTTGCCACGCACGCCGCGGTCGAGGCGCGTCTCGCCGCGAGCAGCGTCGCCTGGACGAGCCTGCGCCCCGGCTCCTTCATGCAGAACTTCCTGCGCTACACCGACACGATCACCGGCCACGGCGCCTTCTACGGCTGCCAGGGCGAGGCCCCGATCGCCATGGTCGACGTCCGTGACCTTGCCGCCGTCGCCGCAGGCTGCCTCACCCAGGACGGCCACGCCGGCCAGGTCTACGAGGTGACCGGCCCCGAGGCGCTCAGCCATGCGCAGGCCGCCGGCGCGATCGCCGAGGCGACCGGCCAGCCGTGCACCTACGTCGACGTGCCGGGCGCAGCCGCGCGCGAGGCGATGGTCGGCATGGGGCTCCCCGGCTGGCTCGCCGACGACCTCGTCGCCCTCGCCGCCCACTTCGACAGCCCGCTCGGCCGCAACGTCACGACGGTCGTGCCGGACATCACAGGTAGGCCGGCGCGCAGCTTCGCCACCTTCGCCCGCGATCACGTTTCGCAGTTCACGGCCTGAGCAGTAGGGTCGCGCCATGCCGCCCACCAGTCCTACACAGCTCGTCTCCATCCCCACCGCCTGGGAGCTCGACTGGTTCGGTATTCCAACGACCGATGGCAACGTGCCCGGCCCGGCGCTGAAGATCCTGCGCGAGGACAGCGAGACCGGTGCGCTCACGTTCATGACGCACCTGCCGCCCAACTGGCACGACCCGCTGCTCGACTGGCACCCCTCCACCGAGGAGGGCTTCCTGATCGCCGGCGACGTGCGGCTCGGCGCCGGCGACGCCCAGCGCCACATGAAGACCGGGTGCTATCTCTTCCGCCCGCCGGGGATCCTGCACGGCCCGGTCGACTCGCCCAACGATCTCGGCGCCACCATCGTCCAGCGCACCAACGCCCCGCTGCGCATCCTGCGCTACAAGGGCAAGAAGTTCCCGCACAAGGATCTCCAGCCGATCACGAACGACTACAAGAAGTCGGACGTCGCCTGGAGCGAGCTGACCGACACGAACACGCTGAAGTGGGTCAAGATCCTGCAGGGCGGCTGGAAGGGCACGCGCGTGCGCTGGGTGCACGAGAACACGCGCACCGGCGGCGGCCTCGTCCTCATCGACATCCCGGCGGGGTGGAGCGGCAAGGGCAGCGCGGCGCGCGGCCCGCTGGAGGAGTTCGTGCTGGCCGGCGACCTCAAGGCCGGCGGCGTCCAGTACGGCAAGTGGGGCTACGCCTACCGCCCGCAGAGCGAGGCAGCCGGCCGCTACTCGACCAAGGGTGGCGCGCGCCTGCTTGCCTGGTGGAACGGGGCGAACGAGCTGTAGCGGTCACCCTGCGTAGTTCACCCTGAGCCTGCCTCAGCGGGACTGCGGAGGTCTCGTGCAGCAGCGGGGCGGACCATCCGAGCATGGCTGCCTTGCGGACATATTCAACGCTGATCGTGGTCGTGCTCGTGGGGGTACTCGGCTGCGCCGGGGTGGCGAGGGGCGCCGTGATCGGCGTCAACGAGGACGAGGGCAAGCTGAACCCCGGGCTGTACGGGCAACTGGCCGACGTGGGGCTGAAGCAGAACGTGCTGTCGGTGACGTGGACGCAGGGTCAGGGACTCGCGAGCGCCGTGCAAGGCGTCGTGGGCAATGCGATCGCGGCGGCGCAGAGCCGTGGCATCGCGGTGACCCTGGCGCTGTACCCGGCACCCGGGAACGCCTCGAAGCTCGGAGACCCGACCAACAAGGCGGAGTTCGTCGCGTTCGTCGCCAATGTCGTACGCAGCTTCCCCGCAGTGCGCACCGTCGTGGTTGGCAACGAGCCGAACCGGACACTGTTCATGAGCCCGGTCAATCCGGCGCTGTTCGCCGAGATCCTCGGTGACGCCTACGACGCGATCAAGGCCGTGAACCCGGCGATCAAGGTGCTCGGGGCCGGCCTCTCGCCGCGCGGTACGGGGGACGGCAAGTCGCTGTTCCCGCCGCAGTTCGTGAAGGGCATGGGTGACTGGTACCGCAGCTCGCAGCGGGCGAAGGACGGCAGGCCGTTGATGGACGCGTTCAGCTTCCATCCGTACCCCTTCCCCGAGGACAAGAGCGTGGTGACCGTCAGCGACTGGCCGGTGGTCGGCCTGGCCGACCTCTACCGCCTGAAGCAGGCGCTCTGGGACGCCTTCAACGGCACCGCCCAGAAGACGGTCGAGGACGGGCTGACGCTCGACCTGGACGAGGTCGCCTACCAGGTACCCACCGACGGCAAGCCGGGCTACGCGGGCAGCGAGACGGTGAAGACGGTTGATGCGGCGACGCAGGCCGCCTACTACGCGCAGCTCGTGGGGCTGGTCGCCTGCGACCCGCAGATCTCGTCGCTCTCCTTCTTCCACTTCGTGGACGAGGCCGACCGCGGACGCTTCCAGTCGGGCCTCGTCGATCTCACCGGCGCCAGGCGGCCAGCCTACGACGCCCTCAAGCAGGCGCTGGTCGACACGGCCGGTGGCACGAAGTGCGCGAGCACGCCCGTCGCCTGGACGCACGCCACGGGCGTGCTCGGCGCGAAGCCCGACCTGTCGAAGCTGAAGACGGCGTATCCGAAGACGGTCAGCTCGTTCACCGTGGCGCTGCGCGTGGAGGAGGACGCAGCGGTGCAGGCGGCCGTGTTCAAGCTGTCCGGCGCGGCGATGACCGACGCCGACACTGCAGCGATCGAGCGGACGCTGGCGCTGCGCGGCGCGACCGCCGCCGACCCGGTGCAGGTCGCCACGCTGTCGCGGGCGATCCCGGCCGCGCCGATGGCGAAGCCCGACTACGCGGCGACGCTTGAGCTGAAGCTGCCAAAGGCCCTAGGCGACGGCATCTACGTGGTCGTGCTCGTGGCGAAGTCGGCGCTGAACCCTGCGCGGCTGACGCGGGCGACGAGCACCGCGTTCACGGTCGGCACGCCAGCCTTCGCCCCGCCGGTGACGGGCGGCGGCGGGGCGAAGGCGCCCGCCGATGCCTCGCTGATCACCTACTCCGATTTCTCCGACCCGCCCTCGATCGGCCCGTCGACGGCGATGTACCTGACGCTGCGGGTCACCCGCCCGGGCGACTACACCGTCGACATCCGCCCGGTCATCTGCAAGGGCGCCGCCTGGGTCAGCACCTACTACAGCCTGAAGGGCGGCAGCCTCAAGGCGGACACCACGACCAAGATCACCTTCACGCTGCCGGCGACCTTCAAGGCCGGGATCTGGCGGATCACCGCGACGGTGCGCGACAAGTCCGGCGTGACGCAGTCGGTGCAGAGCAAGGGCTACGTCGCGCTCGGCGTGCCGGGGCCAGACAGGGTCGCCCCCGACCTCACCGCGATCGACGCGGCCGAGGCGGTGCCGGCCGCCGGCGACGGTCTGCCGCTGCGCTACGAGCTGTGCGAGAACGCCGGCGAGGTCGCGACCGACATCACCGTGCGCGCCGGCACCAGGACGGGCGCGGTGGTCGCGCGGCTGACCACGCCGCAGACGCTGTCGGCCCCGTTCCGGCGCTACCTGGTGGCCTGGAAGCCGAAGGTCGCCGTCAAGGACAAGACGTTCGCCGTCTGCGTCGTCGCCACCGACCGGGCCGGTAACCGCAGCGCCGAGCAGTGCGGCAAGCTGGTCGTGGGCCGGGAGCGGCCCGCGACGCGGCCGCTGACCGGGCGGGCGATCCCGACGCAGGCGGAGGTGACCTGGCCCGCCGGCGAGCTCTACAGGGTGACCGACCGGCCGCTGCTCAAGCTGCGCTTTGCGGCAGGCTGGAAGGTCGAGAGCCTCGAGCTGTACCGGATCACCTGCAGCACCAGCTACGTGTACCAGCAGCCGGCTCTCGTCGTCCCGGCGGGGATCTCCCCGACTGCCGACGTGCCGCTCAGCTACGTGCTCGGTCGCGCGGGCCGGTTCAACCTGCCGACCGTGGAGCCCGGCGTCTACGCCTGGAGGCTGACGGTCTCGAAGCCGACCGGGCCGAAGTCGGTCCAGCGGACGACCTGGGACAGCCCGACCTACCTTATTACCGACGTGGCAGGCCACACGGTCGCGGCCAGCTCTTGGCTGGACGCAGGCGCGACGAACATCGCCGCCTCGCTGCCCGCCACCGGCGGCGACGTGCCGCTCACCTTCAGGGCCTGCAGCGGCACCGCCCACGGCACGCTCGACGTGACCGTCTACGAGGCCGACGGGAAGACCGAGGTCGACCAGTTCACCGCCTCCACGAGCATCATGCTCCCCGGGCGCACGTACGAGATCTGGTGGAACACGCCGGACATCCCGGTGGGGACGACAGGAGCGCGCCCGCCCTTCCTGTACTGCGCGGTGCTCTCCGACCGCGGGCTCACGAGCTCGCGCAGCTGCGGCAGGATCTACGTCAACGTCCTGCGGAGGTGACGGCTGAGGCCGCCGCTGGGCTCGCGTCCTCCCGCGGCGGCCGCGCGAGCAGCCACAGCGCCACGCCCACGGTTGGCACCGCCAGCACGAGCCCGGCCGCGCGGATGCTGGCCGAGGCGATGGCGCCGTCGAGCAGTGAGGCGACCGGCCGCGTGCCGAGGAAGAGGGCGCTCCAGATCGCCATGAAGCGGCCGTGCTGCTCGACCGGTACCGTCATCAGCAGGCGCGTCGTGGCCGCCGTCGAGGTGGCGAGGAAGCCGACCCCGGCCAGCACGAGCGCGAGCAGCGAGACCCAGATCGACGGTGACAGCGCGTACAGGACAAGGGCCAGCCCGAACAGGGCGAGCGTGGCGGCGAGGCGGCTCCACGACTCGCGGATGCGGCCCGTCAGCGTGAACGCGGCGATCACCGAGCCGATGCCAAACGTGCCGAGCAGGTAGCCGGCCAGCGTGTCGGGGCGGTGCAGCACCTCGCGCGCGTAGGCGGGCGCCAGCGTCGAGATCGGGTCGAGCGTGAACGAGAGCGCGGTGGTGACCACGAGCAGCGTCAGGATGCGGCGGTCGGCCGCGGCGGCGCGCAGCGTCTCGCGCATCGGCGTGCGCCGCACCGGGCCGGGCG
>CANNRA010000153.1 GCA_947507735.1 Actinomycetota bacterium | reverse complement strand
GAGCGGCTCCGAGGCGCGGTCGAGCAGGCGCGCGCCCGCGGGCAGCTCCGGCACGACGAAGGCGTCGGGCGTGCCGACCAGGGCCAGGGTGGCGCCCGGGTTCAGGCCGAGGGTCGTCCAGAGTGCATCCGTCATTCGAGTCCCTTCAGAGCTGCGAGCACGCCGTCCACCTCGGCCGGCGTGTTGTAGTGGACGAAGCCGATGCGCACCGCGCCGCCGGGCAGGCCGAGCCGCGGCATCACCTCGTGTGCGTAGTAGCTGCCGTCCCACACCGCGAAGCCGCGCTCGGCCAGGCGGCGGGCGGCCTCCGCGGGCGTGACGCCGTCGATGCTGACGCAGAAGGTGGCGACGCGGCCCGCCATCGTCGGCAGGCCGTGCAGGCGCGTGTTGGCGGGGAGGCCGTCGAGGAAGCGGGCGCCGAGGGCGCGCTCGTGCGCCTGGATCGCGGGCCAGCCGAGGCTCTCGATGTACTCGATCGCGGCGGTGACGCCCGCGACCAGCTCGAAGGGCAGCGTGCCCAGCTCGTGGCGGTGGCCGAGCGGGAACGGGTCGGCGGGGCGCACCTTGTACGGCCGCCACGCCTCCAGCAGCTCGGCGCGCGCGAACGCGACCCCGAGGTGCGGCCCGTAGAACTTGTACGGCGAGGTGAAGAGCACGTCGGCGCCGGCCGCGGCCACGTCGATCGGGCCGTGCGGCGCCCAGTGGACGGCGTCGATCCAGGCGAGCGCCCCGGCCGCGTGCGCGAGCGCGCTCACCCGCGCGATGTCGTTGACGGTGCCGAGCGCGTTCGACGCCCAGGTGCACGCGACGACCCTCGTGCGCGGGCCGATCGCGGCGGCGAGCGAGTCCATGTCCAGCGAGCCGTCGTCGTGGAAGTCGGCGAAGCGGACGACGAGGCCCTTGTCGTGCGCCAGCTCCAGCCACGGCGCGATGTTCGAGTCGTGGTCGAGCCGCGTGCAGACGATCTCGTCGCCCGGGGCGAAGTCGCGCGCGGCGGTGCGCGAGAGCTGGAAGTTGAGGGCGGTCGAGCTGGCGCCGTAGACGATCTCCTCGGGCGAGCAGCCGAGGAAGCGGGCGCAGGCGGCGCGGCCGTGCGCGGTCAGCTCGTCGGTGCGGACGCTGGTGGCGAAGGCGCCACCGCTGTTGGCGTTCGACGCGCGCAGGTAGCCGGCGATCGCGTCGATCACCGAGTCGGGCACCTGCGAGCCGGCGGGCGCATCGAGGAATACCTGCTCGCCGCGGCGCAGCGAGGCGAAGCGCGCGCGGACGGCCTCGACGTCGAGCGGTGATGCCATGCTCCGAGCCTACAGCGACGACGGAGAGGCAATCGATGCGGATAGCGGTGCTCGGCACGGGGAAGATCGGCGGCGGCCTGGGGGAGCGCTTCCGCGAGGCCGGCCACGACGTGGTGCTGGGCTCGCGCGATGCGGCGACGGGCGTCCCCTACGCCGAGGCGGTGCAGGAAGCCGAGGTCACCGTGCTGGCGCTGCCGTGGCGGGTCGCCGAGGAGACGGTCGCGACGCTGGGCGGCCTCGCGGGCCAGGTCGTGGTGGACACGATGAACCCGTACGCGAACCACCCGGGCCAGCTGGCCCTGCCGGAGCTGTATGGCACCTCCGGCCTGGAAAGGCTGCAGGAGCTGCTGCCGGCGGCGCGGCTCGTCAAGTGCTGGAACCACGTCTACGCGCACACGATCCGCACCTCGCCCGACTTCGGCGGCCTTGCCGCCACCGCCCTGATCTGCGGCGACGATGAGGCTGCCCGCAGCACCGTCGCGGAGCTTGCCCGCCAGATCGGTTTCGACCCGGTGGATGTAGGCGACGCGACGGGCGCCCGCTACCTCGAGCCGCTCGCGGGCCTGATGATCCGCATGGCGATCCCGCTCGGGGGCGGGTTCGAGCTGGCGTTCCGGCTGCTGCGCCAGACCGCGTAGGCGGGTCGCGACCTAGCCGGGCCAGCGGCTGGTGATCGGCATGCGCCGGTCACGGCCGAAGGCCTTGGGGCGCAGCTTCACGCCGGGCGGCGCCTGGCGGCGCTTGTACTCGGCGAGATCGACCAGGCGCACGACGCGCGTCACGATCTCGGCGTCGAAGCCGAGCTCGATCAGCTCCTCGCGGGAGCGGTCGCGCTCGACGTACTCCTCGAGCACGCGGTCGAGCAGGTCGTACGGCGGCAGCGAGTCCTCGTCCTTCTGATCGGGGCGCAGCTCGGCGGAGGGCGGACGCTCGATCGTGGTGACCGGGATCAGCTCGCGGCCCGCGCGCTCGTTCAGCCGGCGCGACAGGCGGAAGACGTCGGTCTTGTAGATGTCCTTGAGCAGGGCAAAGCCGCCTGCCATGTCGCCGTAGAGCGTTGCGTAGCCCACCGACAGCTCGCTCTTGTTGCCGGTCGTGACAACGAGCCAGCCGAACTTGTTGGAGAGAGCCATCAGCAGCGTGCCGCGCGTGCGCGCCTGCAGGTTCTCCTCGGTGAGGTCGGGCGCGCAGCCGGCGAACGGCTCGGCGAGGCCGGCCTCGAACGCTCCGGCAATCTCGCCGATCGGCAGCTCCAGGAACGAGGTGCCAAGGCTCTCGGCCAGGAGCTTCGCGTCGGTGCGCGTGCCCTCCGACGAGTAGCGCGACGGCATCGTCACGCAGTGGACGCGGTCGGCCCCCAGCGCCTCGACCGCGAGCGCGGCCGTGAGCGCCGAGTCGATGCCGCCGGACACGCCGATCACGATGTCCTTGAAGCGGTTCTTCGCGACGTAGTCGCGCAGGCCGAGCACCAGCGCCTGGCGCATCTGCTCGAGGTCGTCGAGCGCGGGCGCAAGCGAGCCGGTGGCGCGCGTGGCGCTGGGATGGGCGTGCGGCGGGCCGATATCGACGACCTCGGCGACCGGCACCTCGCCGCGGTCGCGC
This sequence comes from Actinomycetota bacterium, assembly GCA_947507735.1. Lineage (GTDB taxonomy): Bacteria > Actinomycetota > Thermoleophilia > Gaiellales > Gaiellaceae > CANFDS01. Next base: position 2,910 of record CANNRA010000153.1, on the reverse strand, counting down.
TGCAGCGAGCGCCTGCGCACGTCGCGCAGGCGACGGGCCACGGCGGCCGTCGGGTCGACGTCCACCACGAGCAGCGCCTCCTCGAAGCCGGGCGCGCGCGCGATCACGTTGCCCTCGTCGTCCAGCACCAGCGAGTGGCCGTCGAACACCAGCTCGTCCTGGCCACCGACCATGTTGACGAAGGCGATGAAGCACGAGTTGTCGCGGGCGCGCGTCGCCAGCATCGCCTCGCGCTCGCGATCCTTGCCCACGTGGAACGGCGACGACGAGATGTTGGCGATCAGCTGCGCGCCGGCCAGGGCGAGGTCGGTGGCGGGCGGGCCGGGCTGCCAGATGTCCTCGCACACCGTGGGGCCGATCAGCGTCTCGCCCGCGCGCAGCAGCACCAGCTCGCGGCCGGGGGCGAAGTAGCGGTCCTCGTCGAAGACGCCGTAGTTCGGCAGGAAGCGCTTGCGGTAGACGGCGACGAGCTCTCCGTGCGAGAGCACGGCGCAGGCGTTGGCCAGGTCGCGGTCGTAGAGCGGGACGCCGACGAGCGCGGTGATGTCGCGGGTCTCCCTGGCGATCCCGGCGAGCGCCTGCTCGGCCGCGCGCAGGAAGCTGGGGCGCAGCAGCAGATCCTCCGGTGGGTACCCGGTCAGGGCCAGCTCAGGGAAGAGGACGAGGTCGGCCCCCTGGCTGCGCGCCTCCTCGATGCGGGCGCGGATCCGCTCGGCGTTGCCGTCGATGTCGCCAACCACCGAGTTGATCTGTGCGAGGGCGAGGCGAATCACGAGGGCTCCAGAGGTTTGCGACCGACAGGCGAAAACGTGGGGCAACTCTAGCAGCGGTCACAGGAAGTCGGAAAGCCCCCGGCTGCGCTGGCCGGAGGCTCCCCTGGGTGATGCGGGATTCGCGACCCTGGAGGGCGGTTCCGGCGCTGAACCTGCGGCCAGATCAGCTCCCGGTGCTCCGCAGTAGGTCAGCGAGTCCGAGCGTCACACGCCTGGCGTAGGCACGTGACACGCAGGACTATGCCAGGGGCGGCGCCGGTGCGTCAAGATCCTCAAACTGGTGAATTGCACCGCCTCGAGCGCGGGTTGCGTGGCCAGCATTTGCAGGGATATCGTCCCTGGACGCCGGGAAAGAGGCGGCGGCTATGCTCCGCCGGTGCGCCGACTCGCCGTCTTCCTGCTGGCGCTGTGCGCCCTCGCCGCCGCCGTTGCCGGGATCGCTCGCGCGGGTGACTCCACCGTCGAGCAGCGCTGGCTGAAGGGCAAGACCCACGTCGCCCTGGTGCTCGGAACCTCCGACTACGTCCCGGGCGACGTGCGCGTCTCGTTCCTCGTCGTGGACAAGAAGAGTCGCCTGCTGACCGCGCCGACTGCGCGCCTGTCGCTCGCCAGCGGCATGCAGGCGGTGCCCTTCGCGACCGGTACGGCAACCCTCGTCTCGACCGCTGGCCCCGCGACGAAGGCCGCCGATGGTGAGTTCACGCAGCTCTTCGTCGGCCACATCCGGGCGACCGCGCCCGGCACCTACTTCCTGCTCGCCGAGCTCGCGGGCACGAGCGTGACCGGCATCGGCAACGTCATCGTGCGCGCGAAGGCGACCACGCCCGGCATCGGCGACCCTGCGCCCGCCTCGCAGACGCCGACCCTTGCCACCACGAAGGACAGCGCGAAGCTGACGACGCGCACGCCGCCCGATCGCGAGCTGCTCCGGGTCTCGGTCGCGCAGGCGCTCAAGGCCCACCAGCCGTTCGTCGTCACCTTCGCCACGCCGAAGTTCTGCTCGAGCCGCACCTGCGGGCCGGTCGTTGACGTCGTCGACGGCGTGCGCCGGCAGTGGTCTGGCACGAGGGTGCAGTTCATCCACGTCGAGATCTACGCCGACAACGTCCCGTCGCAAGGCCCCAACACGTGGGTGCGCCAGTGGAAGCTGCCGAGCGAGCCGTGGACGTTCCTGGTCGGTGCAGACGGCAAGGTGAAGGAGCGCTTCGAGGGCGCGATGTCGACCAGCGAGCTGGCTGCTGCGGTCAAGGCGAAGCTCGGCATCGCCCCGACGCACCCCACCAGTTAGCCTGAGCAGATGGCCTCCGACATCAAGCTCACCGACCTCGTGACGAGCGGGGGCTGCGCCGCGAAGTACCCGGCGGCGCGCCTGGAGCAGCTGCTCGCCGGCTTCGTGCCCGCCGAGGCAGCCGACCTGCTCGTGGGGCTCTCCCCGGCCGACGACGCCGCCGTCTACCGGCTCGACGACGAGCGCGCGCTCGTCTTCACGCTCGACTTCTTCCCGCCGCTCGTCGACGACCCCGCCACCTTCGGCGCGATCGCCGCGACCAATGCCCTCAACGACGTCTTCGCGATGGGCGGGACGCCGCTGCTTGCCCTCTCGATCGCGGCGTTCCCGGAGGAGCTGCCCTCGAGCGTGCTCGCCGAGTGCTTCGCCGCCGCCGACCTGAAGGTGCGCGAGGCGGGCGGGCTGCTCGCGGGCGGGCACACGATCCGCGACAACGAGCCGAAGTACGGGCTCGCCGTGGTCGGCACGGTGCACCCCGACGCGATCTGGGCGAAGAGCACGGCTCGGCCCGGCGATGTCCTCTACCTGACCAAGCCGCTCGGCACGGGGCTCGTGCTGCACGGCCTGCCGCGCGGGCTCGCGGGCGACGCGGAGCTGGCCGGCGCCATCACCTGGATGACGACGCTCAACCGTGCCGCCGCCGAAGCCTTACGCCCCTTCGAGCCGAGCGCCGTCACCGATGTCACCGGCTTCGGGCTGCTCGGCCACGCCTACGAGATGGCGAGCCGCAGCGCGGTGCGCCTGGAGATCGACGCGCTGGCGCTGCCCGCCATGGATGGCGCGCTCCACGTGATCGCCGCGGGCGAGAAGACCGGCGGCGACCGGCGCAACCGTGACTTCGCCGGGCCG
>CANNRA010000152.1 GCA_947507735.1 Actinomycetota bacterium | reverse complement strand
TCTCGGCCGACGAGGCGGAGCGGCTGGTCGAGTCGGCGAGCGGCATCGGCCCGCGCGACCTGCGCGACCGCGCGCTGCTCGAGCTGCTGTACGGCGCCGGCCTGCGCGTCAGCGAGGCGACCGGCCTGGAGCGCGGCGGCGTCGACCTCGAGGGCGGCCTCGTGCGCGTCACCGGCAAGGGTGACAAGCAAAGGGTCGTCCCGATCGGGCGGGCTGCCGTCGAGGCGCTGCGCGTCTACATGGCGCGTGGGCGGCCGTTCCTCGACACGCGCCACCGGCCCGAGCTGTTCCTCAACGCGAAGGGCGGCGGCCTGACGCGCGCCGGTGCCTTCCTGATCGTGCGCGCCGCGGCGGCGAAGGCGGGTCTCGACCCGACCCGCGTCCACCCGCACCTGCTGCGCCACTCCTTCGCCACGCACCTGCTGGAGGGCGGCGCCGACCTGCGCAGCGTCCAGGAGATGCTCGGCCACGCCGACCTCGCCACCACCGAGCTGTACACCCACGTCAGCGACACGCGCCGCCGCGAGCAGTACTTCCAGGCGCACCCGCATGCGCAGCGCAAGGGGCCGGTGGCACAGCCTGCTGCTGCGCCCACACCCCGGCCCGGCCCGTAGGCCCGGCCCGTAGGCCCGGCCCGGCCCGCTACTTCGCGGTGTCGGCCTTCTTCTTCAGCGCGGCCGCGGTCTTCTTGGCAGCCTCACGCAGGTCACGCTCGTAGCGGTCGTCGTCGGCCATGCCGGCGAGCAGCGTGATCGTCTCGCGGCTCGGCGAGGTGCGCGCGAGACAGACGATCGCGAGCCGCTTCACGGCGTCGTTCGGGTCGCCGCTGGCCATGCGGTGCAGCATCGGCCGCATGTCGTTGACGACGCGCGGGTGGTCGCGCGAGAGCAACTCCAGCGAGATCAGCGCAGAGCCGCGGGCAGCGGGGCTCTGGTCGTCGAGACCGCGGTTGAGCAGCTCGATCTTCTGGCGCCAGCGGAACTGGCCGATCGCCCGGAAGGCGACGGCGCGGTTGCGGAAGTCTGCGTCGCGGGCGGCGTCCTCGACCTCCTGGTCCCAGACACGGCGGAGGTCGGCGAGGGCACGCTCATCGCCCTGCTGGGCGAGGGCGTCGGCCTGGGCTGCGGCTTCCGCGAGAGTGGTCACTGGCGGCAACGCTACCGCATCACCCGGGCGTCCGCGGGTACGCGCGGGCGGCCCGCCAGCGTGCGCGTAGAATCGGCCGTGGCCCGCAACCGGCAGCTGCCGGAGGCGCGGGCGCGGCGACCGTCTCCGGCGCCGTCATCGGATCGCCCCATGGAGGATGTGCAGCACATGCGCGCAAAGGTCACCGTCGTCGGCGCCGGCAATGTCGGCGCCACCTGTGCCCTCGAGGTAGCCCGCGGAGATTACGCGGACGTCGTCCTCGTCGACATCGTCAAGAACTTCCCGCAGGGCAAGGCTCTGGACATGAACCAGGCCGCCGCTGTCCTCGGCTACCAGTCCACGATCACGGGCACCAACGGCTACGACGAGACCGAGGGCTCCGAGGTCGTCGTCATCACCGCCGGCGTGCCGCGCAAGCCGGGCATGAGCCGCGACGATCTCGTCACCACGAACGAGAACATCGTCGCGTCGGTGACGAAGGAGATCGTCAAGCGCTCGCCCAAGGCGATCGTCATCGTCGTCTCGAACCCGCTCGACGCGATGTGTCACGTCGCCCGTGCCGTCTCGAAGCTCCCGAAGGAGCGCGTCTTCGGCATGGCCGGCATCCTCGACACCGCCCGCTTCTCGGCGTTCATCGCCTTCGAGACCGGCATGTCGATCCAGGACGTGCAGGCGATGGTGCTCGGCGGCCACGGCGACCAGATGGTCCCCGTCGTGTCGGCGACCACGGTCGGCGGCATCCCGCTGCAGCAGCTCGTCCCGCAGAAGAAGATCGATGCGATGGTCGAGCGCACGCGCAAGGGTGGCGGCGAGCTCGTCAACCTGCTCGGCACCTCGGCCTGGTACGCACCGGGCGTCGCGGCCGCGCAGATGGTGGAGTCGATCGTGCTCGACAAGAAGCGCGTCCTCCCCTGCACCGCGTACCTCGAGGGCGAGTACGGCGTGAAGAACCTGTACATGGGCGTCCCGGTGGTGCTCGGCAAGGGCGGCATCGAGAAGATCGTCAAGCTGACGCTCAGCGCCGAGGAGAAGAAGATGATGAAGATCTCCTCCGCCGCCGTGGCCGACGTTGTCAAGGTTCTGAAGGCGAAGTAGCAATGGAGCTCGGTCTCACCGGCAGGACTGCAATCGTCTGTGGCGCGTCGTCGGGCATCGGCCTGGCGGTCGCCGAGGCGCTGGTTGCGGAGGGCGTGAACGTCGCGATGTTCGCGCGTCGTCGCGACGTCCTGGAGCGGGAGGCCGAACGGCTGGGCGCGCTCGCCGTACGCGGCGATGTCGCTGTCCCGGCCGATCTCGATCGTCTCGTCGAGCGCACGGTTGCTGCGTTCGGCGGGGTGGACATCCTGGTGAACAACAGCGGCGGGCCCTCCCCTGGGCCTGCCGCTGGAGTCACCGAGGAGGCGCTCGAGGCGGCGTTCAACCTGCTGCTGCAGTCCAAGGTGCGGCTGACCAACCTCTGCCTGCCGTACCTCGAGCAGAGCGGCCGCGGCCGCATCATCAATCTCGAGTCGTCGACGGTGCGCGAGCCGATCGACAACCTGGCGCTGTCGAACATCGTGCGGGCCGCCGTCGTCGGCTGGTCGAAGACGCTCTCGCGCGAGGTCGGGCCGAAGGGCATCACCGTCAACACCATCGCGACCGGCAAGATCGCGACCGACCGCCTGCGCAGCCTCGTCGGCGACGAGAGCAAGCTGGCGAAGCTGGCGGCCGAGATTCCGGCCCGCCGCATCGGCCGCCCCGAGGACATGGCGGATCTCGTCTGCTTCCTCGCCTCCGAGCGCGCCGCCTACATCTCCGGGACGGTCATCCCGGTCGACGGCGGCCTCGGCCGAGGCCTGCTCTAGCCCGTGCTCCGTCCCCGGCTGGGGCTCCGGCTCGCCGGGCTGACCGTCGCGCTCGGCCTGGCGGCGCTGCTCATCCTCTGGCTGACGCCGTCGAGCGACTACATCCTGCTGCCCGACCGTGCGAAGCCGGTGGCACCGCTCGTGACGATCCCGCACGAGGGCATCTCGCCGAGCGAGGGCAAGGGTGGCATCTTCTACGTGGACGTGCTGGTGCGGCGCGCCACCGTGCTCGAGACCTGGTTCCCGGGCCTGCACGCGGGCGCGGCGATCGTGCCTGCCCACGCGATCAATCCGCCGGGCGTGAACGAGACGCAGCGGCGCCAGAGCGATCTCCGGGACATGTCCCGCTCGCAGGACATCGCCGCTGCCGTGGCCCTGCGCAAGCTCGGCTACACGGTGATCGCCCGCCCGATCGGCATCCTCGTCAGCCAGGTCGATGCGCAGGCGCCCGCCGCCGGCAAGCTCCAGCCCGCCGATCTGATCACCAAGGTGGACGGCAGCAAGGTGCTGACGATCACCGCCCTCCGCACGGTGATGCGAGACAAGCGACCCGGCGACGCAGTGCGCTACACCGTCGTCCGGGGCAAGCGGACCGTGGACGTGTCGCTAAAGACGATCGCCGCGCCCGACAACGCGAAGCGCGCCATCGCCGGGTTCGCGCCCGAGCAAGGGACGCAGCTGAAGCTGCCGGTCGCCGTGCGCATCGACGCGGGCGAGATCGGCGGGCCGTCAGCGGGGCTCGCGTTCGCCCTCGACGTGGTCGAGGAGGTGGGCCGCAAGGACATCGCCAGGGGCAACGTGGTGGCCGTGACGGGCGAGATCTTCCTGGACGGGACCGTCGGATCGGTCGGGGGGATCGAGCAGAAGACGATCGGCGCCCGGAGGGCTGGCGCGACGATCTTCATCGTCCCGGCTGGGGATAACGCCCGCGAGGCGCGGCGCTTTGCCGAAGGAATGCGGATCGTGCCTGTGGAGAGTTTCCAACAGGCGTTGTCGGCCCTGGCGACACTCCCCGCGGCAACCTAGAAAAACCCTGCAAATAGCGGGTTTTTTCTTTTCCCGCAAAGTGCAGCAATTTCCCCTTCACCGCTCTGTCACCGGGGCCCTGCGGGGCCTAGAATGGCCAGGGCTTCAACCGGCAACTAGGGGACAGAACGACACGATGGCAATCCGCGGAGACACGACCTGCAGCGCCTGCTACTTCCGGCGGGAGGGCCTCTGCGCGCTCGCCACGGAGACGCCGTGTCCCACGTTCCGCCAGTCCTCGCGTGGCCGACTGACGCCGCCACGGCAGGCCCAGCTGGTGCCGCTCACCGGCAAGGCACGCGTTGCGCGCGTCGCCGACCGTGACACCGGCCGCGAAGCGGCACCGTTCGAGCGCGCGCCCGAGCGCCGCCCGCAGCAGCAGCCCGTCTACGCGTAGTCGCCTCGCCGGGCTCGCCCGCGCCATCGCCTCGCGCTAACGGCACGCTGACGCCGGGGCGGCAGAGGCTCGCGCCCCCACCGCCCCGCCGCCTGCGGAGAATCAGCCCTTGATCAGCGCGGCGAGCTTCGCGACACCGTCGCGGATCTCGTCGGTCGAGACGAAGCTGAACGCGAGGCGCGCGGCATTGCGGCCGCCACCGTTCGCGGGGAAGAAGTCGGTGCCCTTGACGAACGTGACGCCTGCGGCCTCGGCGCGCGGGAGCAGCTCGGCGCAGTCGACACCCTCGGGGAAGTCGAGCCACAGGAAGTAGCCGCCCTCGGGGTGGCTCCAGGAGCAGCCGCTGCCGGCGAGCTCCCGCTCCAGCGACTCGAGCATCGCGTCGCGGCGCGCGCCGAGCAGGCCGGTCACACGCTCGAGGTTCGGCTCGAACAGGCCACGGTTACAGAACTCGAACACCGTCGCCTGCGAGAGCATCACCGGCGAGATGTAGTTCGAGACGGCGATCGCCTCGATCTGCTTGCCGACGGCCTCCGGGAAGATGAAGTAGCCGACGCGAACGCCCGGGGCCACCGTCTTCGAGAACGACGACGAGTAGGCGACGTGCTTGCCGCCCTCCAGCTCGAAGAGCGACGGCTGCACGGCGCCCTCGTAGCGGATCAGGCCGTACGGGTCGTCCTCGAGGAACAGCACCTCGTGCTCGCGCACGATCTCGGCGATGCGCGTGCGGCGCTCGGTCGAGAGGGTGCGGCCGCTCGGGTTCTGGAAGGTGGGGATCGAGTAGACGAAGGCGGGCTTCGGGCCCTTCTTCAGCGCGGCCTCGAGCGCGTCCGGGTCGAGACCCTCATCGTCCATCGGCAGCGCGACGATGTCGGCGCCGTTCTCCGCCAGGATCTTCAGCGGACGGTCGTACGTCGGCGCCTCGACCAGCACGCGGCCGGTCTGGTTGCCACCGAAGAAGTGCGTGGCGAGGAAGACGAAGCCCTGCAGCGAGCCGTTCGTCAGCATGACGCGGCCCGGCGTGACCCCGTGACGGGCGGCGATCCACTCGCGCAGCGGGCCGTAGCCGCCGCCGGTGCCGTAGGACAGGATCGTGCGGCCGTCGCGCTCGATGGCAGCCTTGGCGCACTCGGCCAGAGCCTCGACGGGAAGACACTCGGGGGCGGGGACGCCGCGGGCGAACGAGATCATCGACATGGCAGCGAGTCTAGCGGCGGGGCACGGCGCTCCGTCCCGGTTGACGCCCCTGCCCTCGCGCTGCAACGCTCCAGCCCATGACGGGACGCAGGTTCGAAGGGAAGCGGGCAGTGGTGACCGGCGCGGGCTCGGGCATCGGGCGCGCAATCGCAGTGCGGCTGGCGACGGAGGGCGCCCGGGTCGGGCTGCTTGACCGAAGCGAGCAGGGCCTGGCCGGGACGGCCGAGCTGGT
>CANNRA010000151.1 GCA_947507735.1 Actinomycetota bacterium | reverse complement strand
GCACGAAGAAGGCAGCGAGGCCGTGGAGTCGAGCGAGGACGAGCACGACGATCGTGGCGACCGCGAGCGGAGCCACGATCGTCCAGCGCCCCTCAGCGAAGAGCAGCGTCAGGACGATGCGGATCCCCGGGCCGATCCGGTCGGCATGCGCGAACAGTCCGTGGAAGGAGACCGGAGAGGACTGGTCAACGATCCCGCGGCTCTGCCACCAGAAGCGCCACGGGAGGTTCACCGCCCAGGCTGCGATCACGACTGCGAGCAGCGGCGGCCAGCGGCGACGCGCCTCCCGCACGGTGACCACCAGCGCTGCGCCGACCGCGGCGGCCACGAAGAGCAGGCCCTCACGCTTCGTGGCGATAGCGGCCGCGAAGAAGACGCCGGCCAGCACCAGCGTCGCTGGGGTGCGATCGACGAGCCACAGCGTCAGGCTCAGGAATCCGAGCGCGAAGAGGTAGTCGAGGGGCAGGTCGGCAAGCGGCGCGATCGAGAAGTACTGGAAGTCGCCGGCGAGCAGCGGCAGCCCGACAAACGGCCAGACGACGAGGCGCGGCACCCGCGGCCGTAGCAGCCCGACCGTGCCGAACACGAAGCCGCAGCCGAGCAGCGCGTACTGCGCGTGCAGCGTCACTGCATCGACGGTGCCCATGAAGTGGAAGGCGAGCGCGTCAAGCGTCGGGATCAGGATGGGGTAGCTGGGCGCCGCAGTGGACACGAACAGCTCGAGGTCGAGGTGGCCGAAGCTGAAGATGCCGGCGCCCTTTGGCACCCAGAATGCCCAGGCGTCCCACTCCATCAGGCCCTGCGCGAAGCCCGAGCGCAGCAACGCGAGCGCGATCAGCACCACCAGCACCGCCGGCACGACACCGAGAGCGTCGAGGCCGATGCGCGGAGCGATTGACCCCCGGCTGGGCCGCTGGAGCGGGGGGAGCGGCAGCCGTCGTGTCCGGCCGACCGCGAGACCAGCAACGAGCAGTCCGACCGAGACGCCGACAGTCTCGGCTACGCCGATCCCGAGCCCTGCGACCAGCAGCTCGGTCGAGATCAGGCCGACGAGCGCGAAGCCGGCCATGTGCGCAAGACCGAGCTGTCGTCCGATGGCGCCCCACGAGCCGAATCCCCTGATCGCCGCGAGCACGCCAACGCCGGCTGCCGCGAACAGCGCATTGAGCCCGGCGAGGGCGAGCAACCCGGAGGTGTTCACGCGCGCGCCTTCATGATCAGCAGGGTCTCCTCGGTGTCCCAGACCACCTCGAAGCGGCTGAACTTCGTCGGGTCGCAGCCGTAGCAGAGCAACCACTGTGCGGTCTCCGTCGGCACCAGTCGCCGGGGGAGCAGCTGGAACTGGCTGTAGCCGCGAACGGCGTAGATCGTCACCGGGGTCGAGGCGTGCGCCCTGTCGCCGGTCTCCACCGAGAACGTTGCCCCTTGCGGGACGAGCTCGCGTGAAGCCGCAACGAAGTCCCGGGAGATGTCCGTCGCGATCGCACCCTGGAGCGTGCGCTCGACCGCGCCCTGGCGCCGGTTGCCATCGGCCCGGCTGGAGAAGCGGTCGTATGCGCTCCCGAACTCGACCAGGAGCAGTACGAGAGCGGCGGGTCGGTCCAGTGGCGTCGCCGCTAGACTTGGCGGTCTATGGCGCTCTCCGGCAAGCGAATTCTCATCACGGGTGGCGCGGGCTTCATCGGCACGACGCTGACCCGCCGCCTCATCGACGACAACCAGATCGTCGTTTTCGACAACCTGCATCGCGACGCCCTCAGCGGCAGCGCGCTCGCCAGCCACCCGAACCTCGAGTTCGTCCAGGGCGACATCCTCGACCTGGAGGCGCTCAAGCAGGCGGCCCAGGGCGTCAGCCACATCGTCCACGCGGCCGCTATCGCCGGCGTCGACACGGTGCTGAAGAGCCCGGTGCGCACGATGCGCGTCAACGTGATCGGCACCTACAACGCGCTGGAGGCCGCGCTCGCGACGAAGGACTCGCTCGAGCGCGTCATCGAGTTCTCCACCAGCGAGGTGTTCGGCCAGCACGCCTTCAACGTCAACGAGAACCAGGTGACGACGATCGGCTCGGTCGGCGAGGCGCGCTGGACGTACGCCGTCTCGAAGCTCGCGGGCGAGCACATGGCCCACGCCTACCACGCCGAGCTCGGCATTCCCGCGGTGTCGGTGCGCCCGTTCAACGTCTACGGCCCGGCGCAGATGGAGGGCGGCGCGATCCGCGCCTTCATCGAGCGCGCCATCTCCGGCCAGACGCTGACGATCCACGGCGACGGCTCGCAGATCCGCGCCTGGCTCTACGTGGACGACATGGTCGAGGGCCTGCTGCTCGCGCTCGAGCATCCGAAGGCCGTGGGCGAGAGCTTCAACATCGGCAACGCCCGCTCCGCCGTCACCATCTTCGACCTGGCACAGCGCATCAAGCGTCTCGCGAACGCGCCCGGCGAGATCACCTTCCAGCCGCTGCACTACGTCGATGTCGAGCTGCGCATCCCCGACGTGCACAAGGCGCGCGAGGTGATCGGCTTCGAGGCCAAGGTTGACCTCGAAGAGGGTCTCGAGCGCACCATCGCCTGGTACCGCGAGCAGCTGCCGAGCGCATGACGATCCGCCTCGGGCTGCCGGACGTCGGCGCCGAGGAGGCTGCTGCCGTCGCCGAGGTGCTGGCGAGCGGCCACCTCACGATGGGCCCCAAGGTGGGCGAGTTCGAGTGTGAGATCGCGGGCGCCGTCGGGGTGCCGTACGCGGTCGCGGTGGCGAACGGGACGGCGGCTTTGCACCTGGCCGCGATGGCGCTGCAGCTCGGCCCCGGCGACGAGGTGATCGTGCCGGCCTACACCTTCCCGGCGACGGCGAACGCGGTGGCCCTGGTCGGCGCGACTCCGGTGCTGGTGGACGTCGACCCGGCCACGATGAACCTCGACATCGAGGCGGTGTACCGCGCGGTGACACCGCGCACGAAGGCCGTGCTGGCGGTGCACCTGTTCGGCAACCCGGTCGACTGGGAGGCCCTGGCAAGCGCCGTGCCGCCCGAGGTGCAGCTGCTCGAGGACGCCGCCGGCGCGCTCGGCGCGACCTGGCGCGGCATGCAGTGCGGCAGCCTCGGCGTGCTGGGCTGCTTCTCGTTCCACCCGCGCAAGACCGTCACCACCGGCGAGGGCGGCGCCGTCACGACGCACTCCGAGGAGCTGGATGCTGCGCTGCGCCGCTTCCGCCACCACGGCATCGACATGGCGAAGGCCGATATCCCGCAGCCGTCTACCAACTACCGGCTGAGTGACATCCAGTGCGCGATCGGCATCCCGCAGATGCGGCGCCTGCCCGAGCTTCTGGCGATGCGCCGCCGCATCGCCGCCGGCTACACCGAGCGGCTCGCCGAGCTCGAGGCTGCCGGCAAGGTCGTCGTGCCGCGCGCCGCCGAGGGCGATGTCCACGGCTACCAGGCCTACGTGATCCAGATCGACAACCGCGATGAGGCGCTCACCACCCTGCGCGCCGAGGGCATCGAGGTGCAGATCGGGACGTACGCCGTGAACCTGATGACGGCCTACAAGGAGCAGGGCTCGCGGCCCGGCGCCGAGGCCGTGTTCCGCCGCGCCCTGGCGTTGCCGCTGCACTCGCAGCTCACCGACGACGACCTGGATCGGGTTGTCGCGGGCGTTGCGCGGTTCGTGTAGCGGGGCTCAGTGCTGCTACCCTGACCAGGTCTGACCAGGCAATGCGAGGAGCTGCGTCGTGAAGACCACCACGGTCGGGATGTACGAGGCGAAGACGAACTTCTCCAAGCTCGTCAGCCGCGCTGCGGCCGGGGAAGAGATAATCGTGTCGAACGCGGGGAAGCCGATCGCCAGGATCGTCGCCTACGTGCCGCCGAACAAGCCACGCAAGCCGGGGCGGCTCAAGGGGCTCATCGAGATCAAGCCGGGCTTCGACGAGATCCCGCCCGAGTTCGTCGACGCTCTCGGTCTCTAGGCCAGCGTGAATCTGCTGCTGGACACGCACGTGCTGCTCTGGTGGTTTGAGGGCAGCCGGCGGCTCGGCGCGAAGGCGCGCGCCAGGATCGGCGCGGACGACGCCCGTGTCTTTGTGAGTGCGGTCAGTGCCTGGGAGATCGCGCACAAGCGGGCGAACGGGAAGATCGCCTTCGACCGGGACATCCGGCAGGAGGTCGAGGAGGAGGGCTTTCTCGAACTCGCCATCGACCTCGAGCACACGATCGTCGCCGCCGAGCTCCCGGAGCACCACGCCGACCCGTTCGACCGCATCCTCGTCGCGCAGGCGCGCACCGAGGGAATGTGGCTCGTCACCGCCGACGCGGCGATCCAGCAGTACGACGTGCCGTGGCTCGACGCGACTGCCTGACCTGACCTCGCCGCCCTAGCGCGGGGTGACGGTGACCTTGAGGGTGCCGTTCCAGAAGGTCAGCCAGCCCTTGTTGCAGCCACCGGGGCGGCCCTCGGCGCGGACGCGCACCGGGTAGGTGCCGCTGTTCTTGGCGAAGGCGAAGGCGGGCGTCGCCTGGCTGGCGCCGAGCCAGCCGGAGAGCTGCTCCTGCACGCTGCCCACCGAGAGGCGGAAGCGCCCCTGCGAGCAGTACGTGCCCGAGGTGAGGAACTGCGTCGTCACGGTGGAGCGGCCGACAGCGATGGTGACGACGAAGCTCTGCTGGCACAGCTGGGATTTGCCGGTGCAGGTGATCGACACCGGGTAGCTCGTCGTCGTGCCGGAGACGGTGGCGGTGCCTGCGAACGGTGTAGGCGGCGATGCCTGGGGCGCGTTGACGAGGGCGAGCAGCAACGCCTTGCCGGATGGGGCGACGGTGCCGTTCAGCGTCTGCGTGCCGGCGCAGGGTTGCTGGTCGCCGCCGGCGCGGGTCAGGTTGAGCCGCACCGTCGCAGCGGCGATGGTGCCGGTCGCCGCGTAGGTATCGGTGCAGCCGAACGCCATCGTGAAGCTGCCGTCGAGCTTGCCGCCGCTCTGCGTGACGGTCAGCGTGCCGGGCGCGCCCTTCCAGGTGCCGGCGATGCTCCAGGCCGGGGCAGCGCCGTGCGCGACGCCGGGTGCAACCGCCAGGCCGAGCGCGACCCCTGCCGCGACGGCGGCGAGGCGAACGACCAGGGGTGTCGCTCCGAGCCCGCGCATTGCACTCCCAACGCTACGACCGAACCGGCCTCCGCGCCGCAGTTTCGTACGGGCCTTGACGCCAGCGGCAGGCCGCGCTCGAGACGGCCTAGCCGCTGCACGCTCCTTACACCGTCTTCAGCTTGAACCGTTACAACGGTTCCTGAGGGTGAGCGAGCTGAATGCAGCAACGAGTGTCGTGCCGGGGGGAAGGCTGTCCCGGTGGCTCCGCCTGGGCTGGCTCTGGCGGGGCGGCTACCGGGGCGAGCTGCTCGTGCTCTGCCTCGTCGCTGTCGCAGCGCTCGCCGTCGTCTCGGCGCACACGCCGCAGGACGTGACGCGCATCGCGCTGACGCGGGCGATCGTCGAGGACGGCAGCGTGCGCATCGACCCGTACGCCGCGCAGGCGTTCGATGTCGCCCGGCACGGCGGCCACTTCTACACCGACAAGGCGCCCGGCTGGTCGGTCGCGGCGATCCCGGCGTTCGCCGTGCTGCACGCGCTCGGCGCTGCGCCCGCGGCCGACCCGGCCAGCTGGAACGGCGAGGGCGATCTGCGCGTCTGGGCGCTGCGGGTGCTCGTCTCGGGGCTCTGCTTCCTGCTTGCCGTGATCGCCGTCGGCCGCGTCGCCGAGCGGATCGCCCCGGGCACCGCCGCCGCCGTCGCGACCCTCTTCGGGCTGGGGACGCTCGCCCAGCCGCTGGCGGCGAGCGGCTTCGGCCACATG
>CANNRA010000150.1 GCA_947507735.1 Actinomycetota bacterium | reverse complement strand
CCCGCGCGGCGTGCGCTGGATGAAGCCGAGCTGCAGCAGGTACGGCTCGAAGACGTCCTCGATCGTGTCGGTCTCCTCGCCGAGCGCGGCGGCCAGCGTCGAGAGGCCGACCGGACCGCCGTCGAACTTGACGGCGATCGCGTGCAGCAGCTCACGGTCGGTGCGCTCCAGGCCCTCGCCGTCGACCTCGAGCAGGTCGAGCGCCTCGGCGGCGACGGCCTCGGTGATGCGGCCCTCGTGGCGCACCTCGGCGACGTCGCGGACGCGGCGCAGGATGCGGTTGGCGATGCGCGGGGTGCCGCGCGAGCGGCGGGCGATCTCGTGGGCGGCGTCGGCGGCGATCTCGACGGCGAGGATGCCGGCGCTGCGCACCACGATCCGCGCCAGCTCGGCCGGCTCGTAGTAGGCGAGCCGGAAGGTCATGCCGAAGCGGTCGCGCAGCGGCGTCGTCAGCAGGCCCGTGCGCGTCGTCGCCCCGACCAGCGTGAACGGCGGCAGGTCGAGGGTGAGGGTGCGCGCCGCCGGCCCCTGCCCGACAACGATGTCCAGCCGGAAGTCTTCGAGCGCCGGGTAGAGGATCTCCTCGGCGGCGGCGCTCAGCCGGTGGATCTCGTCGATGAACAGCACGTCGCGCTCGCCCAGAGACATGAGGATCGCCGCCATGTCCTTGCGCTCCAGAGCCGGCCCGGCGACGGTGCGCATCGCCACGCCGAGCTCCTCGCGCACGATCGTCGCGAGGCTTGTCTTGCCCAGGCCCGGCGGCCCCGCCAGCAGCACGTGGTCGAGCGCCTCGCCGCGCGCCTTCGCCGCGGTCAGTGCCACGGCGAGCTGCTCGCGGACGCGCTCCTGCCCGACGAAGTCGTCGAGGCTGCGCGGCCGTAGCGACCGCTCGACCTCGTCGTCCTCGGGCCGCAGGCCGCCACCCATGAAGCGCTCCTCATCCGCCATCCCGCCCTCGTCCCCTGCCGCCTACGCGCCCCGGAGCGCCAGCTTGAGGCGCTCCTCCGGCGGCAGGTCTGGATCGACGCTCGCCAGGCGCTCCTCTGCCTCGGCGAGCGAGAAACCGAGGCCGATCAGCGCCTCTCGCGCGACCAGGTGGCTGGGCACCTCGGCGCCCGCGCGTGCGGCCACGCTCACTGCCCCGCCCCCGGCATCCTCGCCACCCAGGCCGATGTCGCCCAGCCGGTCCTTCAGCTCCAGCACGACGCGCTGCGCCGTCTTCTTGCCGATCCCGGGGATCGCCATGAAGCGGGCGAAGTCCTCGAGCGTGACGGCGCGCCGCAGCTCGGCGGGCGTGGAACCACTCACGATCGCGAGCGAGACCTTCGGCCCGATCCCCTGCACTGTCATCAGCAGCTCGAACAGCTCGCGCTCCTCGACATCGGCGAAGCCGAACAGCTGGAGCGCGTCCTCGCGCACGTGCAGGTAGGTCTCGACCGAGATCTCCTCGGCGACATCCCAGTTACGTGTCGCCCGTGGCGTCGCCGCCACCAGGTAGCCGACCCCGCCCACGTCGAGCACGAGCCCTTCGGGGCGCAGCGCGACGGGCTTGCCGCGGAGCCGTGCTATCACCGGGCGCTCGCCTTCAAGAGCGGGGAGGCGAGCATGTGACAGATCGCGACGGCCAGCGCGTCGGCGGCGTGGTCGGGCGTGGGCGGCTTGGCAAGCGAGAGCAGGATCTGCACCATCCGCTGCACCTCGGCCTTGCCGGCACGGCCATGCCCGGCAACCGTCTGCTTGACGCGGCTCGGCGAGTGCTCGGTGCACTCCAGACCGGCCAGCGAACCGGCCACCAGGATCGCCCCGCGCGCCTGCCCGACCATCAGGGCGGTACGCGGGTCGGCACCCACGAACGACTCCTCCAGCGCCAGCTCGTCGGGCTGGTGCTCGTTGATCAGCTCCTGAACGGCGACGAAGATCGTGCGCAGCCGGAGCTCCATCCGCTGGCCGGCCGGCGTCTTGATCACCCCGTGGCAGACCTCGAGCAGGCGCCCGTCGCGCTCGACGACAACGCCGAAGCCGCAGCTGGCCGTACCCGGGTCGATGCCGAGAACCTTCACGTGGGCAGGGTAGGCGCGGCGACGGATGGCACGACCCGTCCTGCCCCTCCTAGTAGATGCCCTCACGCCGCGCGTAGCGCTCGGCCCGCGCCTGATCGTACGCGGCAGCGTCCACGGCGCCGCCCGTCACCGAGCGCAGAAGCTCGCCGTTCGTCGGCAGCGCGGCGCGGTCGATGTGGCGGTCGGGGTTCCAGAGGTCAGAGCGGATCAGGGCCTTCGAGCACTGCGTGTACGCCTGCTCGATGTGCACGACGATGCCGAGCTTCGGCGCCTTGCCCTCGACCGCGCTCGACGCGAGCAGCTGCTGGTCGTCGGTGAGAAAGGCGGTGCCGTTGATGCGATAGGTGTCGCCGACGCCGGGGATCAGGAAGAGCAGGCCGACGCGCGGGTCGCGCTGGATGTTGGTGAGCGAGTCGGCGATGCGGTTGCCGGGCCGCTCGGGCAGCAGCAGCGTGCGCTCGTCGAGGATGCGCACGAAGCCGGCCGGGTCGCCACGGGGCGAGACATCGAGGCCGCCGTCGGGCCGGGCCGTCGCCACGCAGACGAACGGCGACGCCTCGACGAGGGTGCGGGTCAGCGGGTCGAGCCGGTCGACGATCTTCGAGAGGACGAGCTCGGCCGGCTCGCCGATGATCGCGCGGAGCTCCTCCTCGGTGGCGATGCGATGGAGTCCGTCCATGGCCCCCACCCTAGTCCCCGTCCCGGCGAACGCCGTGCTGCGCCGCCCTAGCCGGCGATCACCTCGAGGATCTCCTCGGGGATGTCGAAGTTGGCGAAGACTTCCTGAACGTCGTCGTTGTCCTCGAGGACGTCCATCAGCTTCATCAGGCGCTTGGCGACGGCCTCGTCGGTGACGTCCACCGTGACCTTCGCCACCATCGTCAGCTCGGCCGAGTCGATCGCGAAGCCGGCGGCCTCGATCGCATCGCGCACCGCGCCGAACACGTCGATCGGGCAGAGCACCTGGAACGAGCCGTCCCCGGAGACCACGTCGTCGGCACCGGCGTCGGCTGCGGCGAGCATCAGCTCGTCCTCGTCGGCAGGGCCGTTGACGATGATCTGGCCCTTGCGCTCGAACTGGAAGGCCACCGAGCCGGTGGTGCCCAGGTTGCCGCCGAACTTGTCGAACGCGTGCCGCACGTCGCTGGCGGTGCGGTTCTTGTTGTCGGTGAGCGACTCGACGATGACGGCGACGCCGCCCGGGCCGTAGCCCTCGTAGACGATCGACTCGTAGTTCGCCGCGTCGGCATCGGTGCCCGCGCCGCGCGCGATTGCCCGCTCGATGTTGTCCTTCGGCATCGAGTAGC
The DNA here is from genome assembly GCA_947507735.1 of Actinomycetota bacterium. Taxonomy (GTDB): domain Bacteria; phylum Actinomycetota; class Thermoleophilia; order Gaiellales; family Gaiellaceae; genus CANFDS01. The sequence continues at coordinate 2,514 of CANNRA010000150.1, read as the reverse complement.
TCTTCGCCTTGATGATCGCGTTCTGCAGGGCGAGGTTGGCCGTCGGCTCACCGCCGCCCTCCTTCGCGGCGATGATGATCGCACGCGAGAGCTTGGAGAAGAGCTTGCCGCGCTTGGCGTCGGCCGCGCCCTTCTTGTGCTTGATGGTCGACCACTTGCTATGCCCGGACACCCTGCTCCTCCCTTACGAGATCGAGAAACCGTTCGTGAATGCGTGTGTCGTCGGTCAGCTCCGGATGGAACGCAGCGACGAGGTACTTGCCGTCGCGCGCGAGCACGGGGTGACCGGCTGCCTCGGCGAGCACCTGGACGCCCGGCCCGACCGACTCGATCCAGGGCGCCCGGATGAAGACGGCGTGCACCGGCTCTGGCTCGCCGTCGACGTCGAGATCGGTCTCGAAGCTGGCGACCTGGCGGCCGAACGCGTTGCGGCGCACCGCGATGTCGACGAGGCCGAGCAAGGGCTGGCCGTGCGTGCCGTCCACCGCCTCGCGCGCCAGCAGGATCATCCCGGCGCAGGTGCCGAAGACGGGTGCGGGGAACGCACGGATCGCCTCATCCAGCCCGTAGAGCGCCGCCAGCTTGCCGATCGTCGTCGACTCGCCGCCGGGGATGATCAGCCCGTCGAGATCGGCGAGCTGGTGCGGCAGCCGCACCTCGGTGACGTCGGCGCCGAGGCGGCGCAGCATGGCAGCGTGCTCGCGGAAGTTGCCCTGGAGGGCGAGAACGCCGATGCGGAGCTGCTCTGACACAGCCCGCCATGCTATCGACGCACGCGGGGCGCCATGCCCCGCAGCGTTACCAGCCGCGGGTCTCGAGGCGCTGCTCGGGCGGCAGCGACTGCGTCGAGATGCCGACCATCGCCTCGCCCAGGCCGGCGCTGACGCGCGCCAGGATGGCGGGATCGTTGAAGTGCGTGGTGGCCTCGACGATGGCGCGGGCGCGCTGCGCCGGGTTGCCAGCCTTGAAGATGCCGGAGCCCACGAAGACGCCGTCGGCGCCAAGCTGCATGCAGAGCGCCGCGTCGGCCGGGGTGGCGATGCCGCCCGCGGTGAACGTGACGACCGGCAGGCGGCCGTTCTCGGCGACCCACTTGACGAGCTCGTAGGGAGCCTGGAGGCGCTTGGCCTCGCTGTACAGCTCCTCCTCGTACATCGAGCCGAGGCGGCGGATCGAGCCGAACACGGAGCGCATGTGCGTCACCGCGTTGACGATGTCGCCGGTGCCTGCCTCGCCCTTGGTGCGGATCATCGCCGCGCCCTCGTTGACGCGCCGCAGCGCCTCGCCGAGGTTGGTGGCGCCGCAGACGAACGGCACGGTGTACTTCCACTTGTCGACGTGGTTCTCGAGGTCGGCCGGGGTCAGCACCTCGGACTCGTCGATGTAGTCCACCTCGAGGGCCTGCAGGATCTGCGCCTCGGCGAAGTGGCCGATGCGGCACTTGGCCATCACGGGGATCGTGACGGCAGCCTGGATGCCCTTGATCATGTCCGGGTCCGACATGCGGGCGACTCCGCCCTGCACGCGAATGTCGGCGGGTACGCGCTCGAGCGCCATCACTGCACAGGCGCCTGCCTCCTCGGCGATCTTCGCCTGGTCGGCATTCACCACGTCCATGATGACCCCACCCTTGAGCATCTCGGCGAGGCCGCTCTTCACACGCATCGTCCCGATTTCGGCCATGTCGGGAGTCTAGCCACGACGCACCGGGGCCCCGCGCCCTCAACTGTCGAGGGGCACGGGGCCGCGGGTGAAACTGGTGCGGGCCGAGGCCCGCGTACAGGCGCTAGGAGAGCTGCGGAATGCCGGGCTTCTCGCCCTTGATGATCACGGTGTGCGCCAGCCAGGCCAGGACGGCGCCGATGGCGGGGCCGGCCAGATAGATCCAGAAGGCGTGCCAGTTGCCGCCGATCAGGGCCGAGCCGAGCGAGCGGGCCGGGTTGACCGAGGCGCCGCTGTACGGGATGCCGGCGAGGTGGACGATCACCAGCGTGAGCGGGATCGCGATGATGCCGACGGTGCCCTTCTCCGAGGCCGAGAGGATGACGGCGATGAAGATGCCGGTCAGCACGGCCTCGACGATCAGCGCGCTGCCCGTGGAGACGAGACCGGGGAGCGTCGTCGTGCCCTTGACCGTGGCGCGATCGGTGATCCAGTAGAGGATGACGCCGCCGGCGATGCCGCCGATGGCCTGCGCCCCCCAGTAGCTGACCATGTCCTTCAGCGACATGCGCTTGCTGAGCCACATGGCCAGCGAGACGGCCGGGTTGAAGTGCCCGCCCGAGACGTCGGCGAATGCGAAGAGACCGGCGAGGAGCGCGAGACCGAAGCCGAAGGCGATGGCGATGTGCGGAATCGACCCGTCACCCATGTTCGTCGATGCGGCGATCGTCAGACAGCCGCCGAAGACGAGCGTGAACGTGCCGAGCACCTCTGCGAAGAATGCCCTTGCCTGCTGTGGAATCACTGGTGTCCCTCCCTGTACGTGTGGACGACGGCCGCTGACGTCGCCTT
>CANNRA010000149.1 GCA_947507735.1 Actinomycetota bacterium | reverse complement strand
TCCTGGTCGGAGACCGTGAGCACGACGATGCGCGTCAGCGGGGAGGAGGAGACGATCTCGCGGGTCGCGTGGACGCCGTCGAGCACCGGCATGTTGAGATCCATGACGACCACGTCGGGCGCGAACTCGCCGACGGCACGCACTGCCTCGTCGCCGCGCGACGCCTCGCCGACAACCACGAGACCGGCTCCTTCGAGCAGGCCGCGCAGCCCGCTGCGGAAGAGGTCGTGGTCGTCTGCCACGAGCACCCGGATTCCCTCGCGCTCGACGTCGTGCTGCCTGGGTTCGGTCACTGCGCTCGCTCGTTTCCTCGGGTCCTGCGTCGGGGAACTGTAGGCGACTCCCCGGCTCAGTGCAGGACGATCGTGACCGTGCGCCGGCCAAACGCGATGGCTGTCGCCCTGTCCGGCACCCACACGTCGAGCGCGCGGCCACGCACGCCCGGGCCGGTGTCGGCGGCGATCGCCTCACCGTATCCGGGGATCGTCATCTTCGTGCCGAGCGGGATCACGTTCGGATCGACCGCGACGATGCCCCAGCTCGTCGGGATGCCCGTCGCCGTGTGCCCGCGCAGCGTGTACGCGGTGACGGTCACGGTGAGCGTGCGGTCGCCGGAGCCGGCGGAAGCGGCTGCCGAGTCGCCGTCGTCCGGGAGGCTGGCACCGGCGGGGGTCTCATCGGTCGAGAGGGTGCTGGGGGGCGGCGACGCCGGGGTGGGCGGTGCGGCCGCGGTGGTGGTCGAGCCGGTGGTGCCGATTGCTGTCTTCGCCTTGGCGGCGTCTGCCGCTGCCTGGCGGGCGCGGGCGCGGGCCTGCGCGGCGAGGAGGGCCGACGTCCGCTCGGCGGCGGTCGCGTTGACCTCGAGCTGGACGATCCGTGCTGCGGCCAGGTGGCGCTCGACGCGCAGGTTGTGGATGTAGGCGGCGCGCGTCGTCCGCGACTGCTCGAGGCGGTTGAGGGCGGCCGTCTGGCGCTGCTCGACGCGGTGCAAGGTCGTCTGGCGTGCGTGCAGCCGTGTCGTGAGCGCGGTGGCACGCTTCCGGGCGGCGAGGGTCTGGCTGATGATGCGCCGGTTGTCGCGTGCGCTGCGGTCGAGCGTGTCGAACTGGGTGAGTGCGGCGTCCAGCGACTCGGAGCCGAGCAGGACGGCGATGGCGTTTGGCTCGCTGCGCTCGTAGAGGATGCGGAGGGTCTGGCCGAGAGCTATCTCGCTCTGCTGCAGTGCCGACCTGGCGATCACGAGATCCTTGCGAGCAGAGGCCTCCTGGCGGCGCAGCGAGGTGATCGCACCACGGAGCGAGGAGAGCTCGGCACGGGCGCGGCCGAGCGCCGTCTCGAGCGAGTAGAGATCGAGCAGAGCGGTCTGCTCGGCCCTGATCGTCGCCGACTGGCGTGCCCGCAGGACGTCCGCCTGGGTGCGCATTGACCCGGGGCTCGCTGCATTCGCGCCTGCGGCGAGGACGAGCGCTCCAAGGGCCGATCCTGCGGCGATCAGGAGGCGTGTAACGGGGGTGATTGCCGTCCCTCCCACGGCTTTCGACGGTAGCACAGCCCTCCTGCCCGACCTCCGTGACGGGTCGCCAGCGTGTTGCATGGCTTCGACAGGGGCTGCTACGGTCGGGGCCGTGACGTGCCGGAAACCCCGGTACGCCCGTCCCGGGAAGCGTCCCCTGTTTGCGCGCTTCTCCCGACCGGGATTGGCGTGCACAACCGTGTGTATCGGGCTTGCCCTGGTCCCGCTTGCGGCCGGCGTGCAGGCTGCAAATCCCCGGATGGCCGCGAGGCTGGCCGAGGCGCAGCGCATCCTCGATGATGTCCAGGTGCTCGATGCCAAGGTCGAGCGCGCGGCCGAGGCGTACAACCTGGCCACGATCAAGCTCCAGGACATCGAGAAGAGCCTGGCGACCAATCGCAGGGAGCTCGGCGTCGCGCAGACGAACCTGACGCGCGCCCAGGCCTACCTCAAGAAGCGCCTGCGCGACCTCTACACGGCCGACCAGAAGAACACCGAGCTCGAGGTGCTGCTCGGCTCGGCCAACCTCGATGACGTGATCAACCAGCTCGACACGCAGGATCGCATCTCAGCCGAGGACAGCCGCATCCTGGGTGAGGTCATCACGTTCCGGGCGCTGGTGAAGAAGCAGCGGTCTGCACTCCGCAGCGCGCGCACCACGCAGTCGCGCGTCGTTGCCGATCGTGCCTCGAAGCGGCAGTTCATCCAGAGCGAGCTGGCCCAGCGCAAGCGCCTGCTCGCGGGCGTCCAGGCCGAGGTCGCGCAGTTGCAGGCCCAGGAGGCCGCTCGCCAGGAGCAGCTGCGCCGCCAGCTCGAGGCCCGGCTCGAGCAGCAGCGGCGCGAGCAGGCGGCCACGCTCAACGACACGGTGGTCGGCGCGACGGCTGAGACGCCCGACGGTGCTCCGGTGCCGCCCCCCGCGACCTACGGCGGCGTCGTCGGTGTTGCGATGCAGTACCTCGGCATCCCGTACGTGTGGGCCGGCTCGACGCCGAGCGGCTTCGACTGCTCGGGCTTCACCGCCTACGTCTTCGGCAAGATGGGCGCGTCGCTACCGCACAACGCGGCGGCGCAGTACGCGTACGGCACGCCCGTCTCACGCGACCAGCTGCAGCCGGGCGATCTCGTCTTCTTCGAGGGGCTTGGCCACGTGGGCATCTACGTCGGTGGCGGCCAGTTCATCCACTCGCCCCACACCGGTGACGTCGTCAAGATCTCGAGCCTGAGCAAGGACTACTACACCCGCAACTGGGTGGGCGCGCGCCGGATCAACTAGCGGGCGGCCCGTAGTCGGGGCCCGCGGCGTACAGGTCGTCGATCACGCCGGCGTACAGCTGCTCGCAGTGACGGCGCCGCAGCTTGAGGGTCGGCGTCACCTCGCCTGCCTCCTGCGAGAAGTCACGCGGCAAGATCGCGAAGCGCTTCACCTGCTCGTGGCGGGCACGCGGGGCGTTGACCTTCTCCACCATCTGCTCGACGAGCGCCCGGATCTCGGGTGACGCGGCAACCTCGGCCGCGCTGCCCGTGCTGCCATGCTCCGCCGCGACGCGAGCGGCGGCCTGCTCGTCCAGCGTGAGCAGGGCGACGAGGTAGGGTCGGCGATCACCGAAGACCAGCGCCTGCGACAGCAGCGGCTGCGCCTTCAGGTCGCTCTCGATGTTCTGCGGTGCCACGTTCTTGCCGCCGGCGGTGACGATGATGTCCTTCTTGCGGTCGGTGATCGTGACGAAGCCGTCGCGGTCGATGGTCGCGATGTCGCCGGTGCGCAACCAGCCGTCCTCGGTGAAGGCGGCGGTGGTCGCGTCGTCGTCGTCGAGGTAGCCCGAGAACACGGTGTCGCCCCGCACCTGCAGCTCGCTGTCCTCGGCGAGGCGCAGCTCGACCCGCGGGAGGGCGCAGCCGACGCTGCCGAAGCGGTAGGCGCTCGGCAGATTGACGGTGCAGGCAGCGGTCGCCTCGGTCAGGCCGTAGCCCTCGAGGATCGTGATGCCAAAGGCGTGCAGGAGGGTCGCCACCTCGGCCGAGAGCGGCGCGCCGCCGGAGAGGCAGATGCGCACCCGGCCGCCGAGGCGGTCGCGCACCTTGCGGTGGACGAGCCGGTCGGCGACGCGAAGGCGTGCCGCCAGCTCGGGAGGCAGCGGCCGGCCCTGGAGGCGGAGCGCGCCTGCCTCGAGGCCGACGCGGACGCCCCAGTTCAGGATGCGCCCCTCGATCCCGGTCGCCGTCGCGATGCGCTCGCTGACAGCGGCATGCACCTTCTCGTAGAGGCGAGGCACGCTTGGCAGGACGGTGGGACGCACCTCGGCTACTGCGTCGAGCAGGCGGGCCGGGTCGGCGAGGTACGCGATCGTGAAGCCGACGTACGGCCCGGCGAGGTGCATCAGCCGGCCGAAGGTGTGGGCGAGCGGCAGGTAGAGCAGCAGCTCGTCGCCGGGCAGCAGCACCTCCTCCAGCTCGTCCACGACCGAGGTCATCGCGTAGTAGTTGCGGTGGGTGACGACGCAGCCCTTCGGGTCACCGGTCGTGCCCGAGGTGTAGATCACCGTGAAGGGGTCGCTCTCGGTGAGCGCGGCCGAGGCGGTAGCGACGGCGTCGGGGTGGCGCGCGGCGTGCTCCCGGCCGGCGGCGCGCAGGGCGCCGAGCTCGGCGACGCGGATGATCTCGCGCAGGGTGGGCAGCTCGGTGCGGTGCGCCTCTGCGGCGGCGATCTGCTCGGGCGTCTCGGCGATGGCGATCGTGACGCGGGCGTGACCGAGGATGAAGGCGATCTCGCGTGGCGCGCTCGACGGGTAGATCGGCACGCTGACTGCCCCGATCGACGCGAGCGCGAAGTCGAGCAGCGACCACTCGACACGGGTGCCGCAGAGGATCGCGACACGCTCGCCGCGCCGGACGCCCAGCGCGAGGAAGCCGTGCGCGAGCTCCTGCACCGCGGTGTCGGCCTCGGCCCAGGTCACGGCCTCCCAGCCGGTGGCCGTCTCGCGACGGAAGGGTGGGGCGGCGTGGCCGGCCTCGACGCCGCGACGCCAGAGCTGGGCGATGGTGCGCTGCGGGGCCGTCTCCGACGCCGTGGGGGTGACGGCCATGTCGGGGAGCCTACTCCGGCGCTGTGCAGAGCGGAAGCCGCTGCGCCCTGCACGCGGGTTGCCGCGGCAGTGATCGAGGGGCGCGGCAGGCGCCGCAGCCGCGCCCCTCGATGAATTCTCCGGGCCGGCGTCGCTCTACGCGGCGCGCTGCGGCATGCCGCCGATGGCCTCCAGCTGTGCCTGGAACAGCGTCTTGTCGATCTTCCCCTGGTAGATCGGCACGCCTTCCTGCACGCAGACCTTGATGACTTCGTCGCGTTCGAGGCCCAGCTCGTTCGAGAGCTCTTCGGGCGTCAGGTGATTCGCCATGTTCCTCCTTCGTCGCTGGGGAGCCCGGAGAACGAAAAAGCCCACCGGCGCACAGCGCAGGCGGGCTCACGGGAGACCTCGTTCGACCGATGGAACCGGATCATGCCGGTGCTCCATGACGGGACATGAAGCGAGCATACTCCGCCCCCGGGACGGAGGCAATGGAACTCCTCAGACGGGGTTCGGCAGCTCGATGAAGACCCACTCGAGGCCGAAGCGCTCGGCCAGGCGGACACCCAGCGCCTGCACGCCGAGGCGCTCGGTGGCGTAGTGACCTGCCGCCACGAAGTGGATGCCGAGCTCCTTCGCCTGGTGGAGGCTGGGCTCCTCGGGTTCCCCGGTGAGGTAGAGGTCGTAGCCCTCGGCGGCAGCCTGGGGCAGGTCGCGACCGGCGCCACCCGAGCTGATGGCGACGCGCTCGACGAGCGGCTTGCCATAGGTGAAGGCGATCGGCTGGCGGTTGAGTAGCTGGGCGACACGCCGGGCGAAGGCGTCGCCGCTCTCGGGGACGCGCAGCCGTCCGCCCAGGCCGACCTGGCCGAAGCTGCCGTCGACCTCGACGCCGAGCTCCTGCGCGAGGCGCGCGTTGTTGCCGAGCTCGGGGTGGGCGTCGAGCGCGAGGTGGTACGCCGCCAGCGTCAGATCGCCGGCGAACAGCTCCTGCAGGCGGGCCTTGAGCAGGGCATCCACGACGCGCGACTCGTTGTTCCAGAACAGGCCGTGGTGCACCAGCACGAGCTGCGCGCCCACAGCGCGGGCGTGCTGGAACAGCTCGAGCGAGGCCGAGACGCCGCAGGCGATCTTCGTCACCTCGGCCGCCCCGGCGACCTGCAGGCCCATCGGCCCGTAGTCGGGGAAGGCGTCGAGGCGCAGCAGCTCGCGGGCGTGCGCCAGGATCTCGTCACGGGAGGCCATCTGCGGCGATTCTACGCCGCCAGCGGCGGCGAGACGGGCGAGCGGTAGTAGCAGCCGTCCGGCGCGACGACGG
>CANNRA010000148.1 GCA_947507735.1 Actinomycetota bacterium | reverse complement strand
CGGCGCGGGCTTGAAGGCCTCGCGTGCGGCGCGCTCGATGTCGCGCTGCAGCTGGCGGATGCCCGCCTGGCTGACGCGGCCGCCGAGCCACGACGCTGCCGCCTCCTCGACGCGGTGCGCCTCGTCCAGGATCAGGGCGGAGTAGTCGGGCAGCACGGCCAGCGCGTCCTCGCTGCGGCTACGCACGGCGAGGTCGGCGAAGGTCAAGGCGTGGTTGGCGATGATCACATCCGCGTCCTGCGCACGCTGGCGTGCACCCTCGGCGAAGCAGCGGTTCGCGTGCGGGCAGCGCCGGCCGGCGCAGCGGTCGGAGCCCACGGCGAGCTCGCTCCACAGCGAGTGCGACGGCTCGAAATCGAGCTCGGCACGGTCGCCGGTCTGGGTCGTCTCGATCCACGGCAGCATCCGCTCGTAGGCGCGGGCGTCCTCGGCGCGGGGCAGCAGCGCCGAGCCGAGCAGGGCCAGGCCGTCCAGCGCCTTCAGACACAGGTAGTTGTTGCGCCCCTTGACGACCGCCACCTTCACCTCGCGGCCGAGGGCGGCCGCGGCGATCGGCACGTCCTTGGTCAGCAGCTGCTCTTGCAGCGCCTTGGTGGCGGTCGAGACGACGACCTTCTGGCCCGACTCGAGCGCGGGCACGAGGTAGCCGAGGCTCTTGCCGACGCCGGTGCCCGCCTCGGCGAGCAGGTTCTCGCCCGTGGCGAGCGCCCGCGCCACGGCGGCGGCCAGCTGCTGCTGCTCGGGCCGCGCCTCGTAGCCGACGAAGCTCGCGGCGAGACGCCCGCCCGGGCCGAAGAATCCAGCGACGCCGTCGGGGTCATCCACACGGGGAAGGCTACGGGCAGGCCCGGAAGCCGCACCGCCCGGCGGCCGAAGCGGCACCGCCCCACGCGGCTGGAACATTGTCTCTAGGCTCGTCGTTGAGAAATTGCGAGCGGGCCATGCGGGCCCACGAGAATCTGGAGGAACCGTGTCGAGCAGCGACGTGCGCGAGGTCATCATCATCGGCGGTGGCCCCGCGGGCTACACGGCCGCGCTGTACACGGCTCGCGCGAACATGCATCCCCTCGCCTTCGAGGGCTTCAACTGGGGCGGCCAGTTGATGATCACGAGCGAGGTCGAGAACTACCCCGGCTATCCGGAGGGCCGCGACGGGCCGTCGATGATGACCGACTTCCGCGCCCAGGCCGAGCGCTTCGGCGCCGAGTTCGTGACCGACGACGTGACGAAGGTGGACTTCTCCGAGCGGCCGTTCCGCGTCTGGGTCGGCAAGGACGAGTTCCGGGCCGAGACCGTGATCGTGGCGACCGGTGCCAACGCGCGCCAGATCGGCCTGGAGTCCGAGCAGAAGCTGCAGGGCCGCGGCGTCTCGTACTGCGCGACCTGCGATGCCGCCTTCTTCCGCGACCTGACCGCGGTCGTGGTGGGCGGCGGCGACACGGCGATGGAGGAGGCGACCTTCCTGACGCGCTTCGCCTCGAAGGTCTACCTCGTGCATCGCCGCGACGAGTTCCGCGCGTCGGCCGTGATGGTCGACCGCGCCGAGCGCGACCCGAAGATCGAGTTCGTGCTGAACAGCCACGTCGTCGAGGTGCTTGGCGTGGACGGCGGCAAGATGACCGGCGTGATGCTGGAGGACACGCAGACCGGCGAGCGCCGCGCGTTGACCGCCGACGGCCTGTTCGTGGCGATCGGCCACGACCCGACGACGGCGCTCTTCGTCGACTCGCTCGACCACGACGAGAACGGCTACCTCGTGACGAAGCCTGGCTCCTCGCACACGAACATCCCCGGCGTCTTCGCCGTTGGCGACGTCCAGGATCACATCTACCGCCAGGCGATCACGGCGGCCGGCTCGGGCTGCATGGGCGCCCTCGACGCAGAGCGCTTCCTCGCTGCGCAGGCGCAGGAAGCCGCGCAGCAGGCCTGACGGCTGCACGCAGGGCACGGGCTACCATCCCGCCGTGCCCTTCTTCATCTGTCCGAACTGCAAGGACCGGTCGATCGACACCGACCGGGTCGAGAGCCTCACGAACAGCCAGGCAGTCGCGTGCCGCCGCTGCGGCTTCGGCTTCCTGTTCGAGCTGATGGAGGACTACTTCCCGGCGCCCGGCACCGGCCTGATCGTCTGCGACGCGTCGGGGCGCATCCTGGCAGCAGGGCGCGGCGTGCTGGAGCTCACCGGCTGGGGCGACGCGGATCTGCTCGGCGGTGACGTGAGCACGCTGCTTGGCATCTCGGGCTTCGAGGCCGGCCGCGACCCGGTGGCCCTCACGCTCGAGTGGGGCGTCCGCCGCCTGGGCGAGCGGCTCGAGATCACCGCGCGCTCAGGCAACCGCAAGCCCGTCAGCGGTGACTTCTTCCCGGGCTACGACGACGACGGCGGCCTCCTGGTCGCCCTCTCGCCGCGCACCGACCCCTCGTAGCTGAGCGTCTCGGCGGCGAGCCGCGCCTCGACCCAGGTCTGCAGCGCAAGCACCGCGTCGAGGTCGGCCTCCAGCTCGCCGATCTCCTCGCGCACACCGGCGAGAGCGCAGGGGCGTAGCAAGCCCCGGGCCTGGAGCCGGGCCACGCACTCCGCCCCGAGCGCCGAGCGCGCCTCCCGGTCGATCGCCGCCTGACGCAGCCGCGACCGGGCCCGCTCGGCCCGCGCCGTCACCGCGGCGGACTCACCTGCCAGGGCATCGGCGTAGACGGCAAGATCGACTGCACGCATGCGTTCACGCTAGATCGCGAGCTGTCACGGCCCTGTGCCACCTCCGCACCAGCTCTGCGGCGGTTACCGTTGAGCGCGTGCAGACCCTCCGCTTCGGCTTCTCGCCCTGCCCCAACGACACGTTCGCGTTCCACGCGCTCGTGCACGGCCTCGTCGAGGCGCCGTTCCGGGTGGAACCGATCATGCTGGATATCGAGGAGCTGAACCGCCGCGCGCTCGCCGGCGCGTTCGAGCTGACGAAGGTGAGCTACGGCGCGTTGCCGCGCCTCGAGGCGCGCTACCAGCTGCTGCGCTCCGGATCGGCGCTCGGGCGCGGCTGCGGGCCGCTCGTCGTGGCACGCACGGGGCTGACGCTCGCCGAGGCTGCGGCGGGCCGCATCGCGATTCCCGGGCCGGAGACGACCGCCTACCTGCTGCTCTCGCTGGCCGCACCCGCGCTGGGCGAGACCGTCGAGATCCGCTACGACCGCATCCTGGCCGCCGTCGAGACCGGCGAGGTCGATGCGGGGCTGATCATCCACGAGAGCCGCTTCACCTACCGCGACCACGGCCTCGAGCTCGTCGCCGATCTCGGCGACTGGTGGGAGAGCGAGACGGGCCTCCCGATCCCCCTCGGCGCGATCCTGGCGCGACGCGACCTCGATGCCGAGACCATCGCGGCGGCCGAAGCGGCGATCCGCGCCTCGGTCGAGTACGCCTACGCCCACCCCGAGGCGGCCCGGGAGTACATCCGTGCGAACTCCCAGGAGCTCTCCGACGAGGTCTGCGACGCCCACATCGGGCTGTACGTCAACGAGTTCACGATCGATCTCGGCGACGAGGGCCTGGCAGCCGTCGCCGGGCTGACCGGCCGTGCCACCCGTCCGGCCTAGCCCGCTGCTGCGCCCGGGCGGCTAGCTGCCGCGGACGTACACGGGACGCACGCGCGCCCGCACGAGGCCGTCGAGGCGGCCGTCCAGCCAGACGAAGGCGACGCCATCCAGGTCGGCGTCCGGCACGGCCGTCACGCAGGCGCCGACGAGCTCCATCAGCGCCTCCTGGCGCGCACGATCGGTGCCCGGATCGACCTGGAGCGCCACCGCCAGCCCGACGTCGGCGGAGCGCAGCGGCTGCATCAGCTCGACGAGGTAGGACGCGACGATGTCGCTGTTGAAGGCGCAGACGCTCTGCAGCGCGGACAGAAGCGCGGGCAGCGGCGGCTCCCCGGGAGCTGCGACGGCGACCCCGCTGCGCGCGTCGAAGCCGAACGACGCCCGGCCGATCCGCGGCTCGACGCCGGCGGCGAGCTGGCGCAGCTCCACCGCGTCGAGGAAGCGGCCGACCGGCCCGGCCGGGTTGAGCGAGAGCGTGTGGATGCCCCCAGCGAGGATGGCCTGGGCGAGCTCCGGCACCGCGATCGAGCGGCGAGCTGCACCAGGGCCCGCCCAGGAGTCCAGCTCCTCCTCACCGGTGAACGCTGCGACGATCGGCTGTCCCTCGATGTCGCGCACGCCGCCAAGCTCAACCGTCTCGCCTGCCAGCACGACGGGGAGCTCGACCTCGCCGATCGCCGCCACGAGCAGCTCACCCTGCAGCAAGGCCTGGTGGAACGCGACGAGACTCTCCTCGTCGCCGCGGGCGAAGCCGTCCTCGAGCGCCTTCTTGATAGCACTGATAGCACTCATGCCTGCACAGCCTCCATCGGGGTGGAATCGGTGATAGCGCTCGCGGCCAGGCGGCTCGACGGGCACAGCTCCGAGATCACGCAGCGCTCGCACGCCGGCTTGCGCGCAGCGCACACGCGGCGGCCGTGCCAGATCAGCAGGTGCGGGAACACGGCCCAGCGATCGCGCGCCACGAGCTTCACGAGGTCGCGCTCGATCTTCACCGGGTCGTCCTGCTTCGTCAGGGCGAGACGCTGCGAGAGTCGGCGGACGTGCGTGTCGACGACGATGCCCTGGGCGTTGCCGCGCTCGGCCATGACGACGTTCGCAGTCTTGCGCGCCACGCCCGGCAGCGTCAGCAGCTCGGCCATCGTGCCCGGCACCTCACCGCCGTAGTCGGCGACGAGAATCGCCATCGAGCCACGCAGCGACTTCGCCTTCTGCCGGAAGAAGCCCGTCTGGAAGATGTCCTGCTCCAGCTCCTCGATCGGCACGGCGAGGTAGTCCTCGGGGCAGCGGTACTTGACGAACAGCGTCCTCGTGACACGGTTGACGTTCACATCGGTTGTCTGCGCCGAGAGCATCACGGAGATCAGCAGCTCGACCTCGCTGCCGAAGTTCAGCTCGATCTTCGCGTCGGCATGCTCGATCGCCAGCAGGTCGAGGATCGGGACGACCCGCTCGCGCTTCGGGGCGACCTTGTGACGACGAGCCTCCGGCACGAAATCGCGGGCGGCCATCAGTGCTCGTTCTCGGCCAGCAGGCGCGTGCCGGCACACACGACGTCGAGTGCCGGGCAGCCCGCGCAGGCGAAGGCGCTCGGCGTCGGCACGAAGGCTCCGTCGCGCACGCGTGCGATGGCGGCCGAGAGCTCCTCTGCCAGCGCAGGCACGTCGGCAGCGCCGTAGACCGTGGAGACCGGCTCCTCCGGGCGCTCGAGGAACGAGTAGACGACCTCGACCTCGGGACTGCCGCCACGCAGGCAGGCGAGCGCGTAGACGATGCGCTGCAGCCGGTACCCCTGCTCGACAGCGTCGGCGGGCGAGGTCGAGCCGAGCATGTTCGTCTTGTAGTCGAGAACGACCGCACGCTGGCCGTCGGCGCCGAGGACGTCGAGGCGGCCGCGCAGCAGCACGCCGTCCTGCTCGAAGGCGAAGGGGCGCTCGGGGCGCGCGCCCGGCAGCGCTGCGATGCGCTGGGCCAGCGCCGAGCCGACATAGGCGGCGGCGAGGCGGCCGACGCGCTCGATCTCCTCGGCGGTTGCCGCGGGGTAGAGGCGACGCACCGTGGCGGCGAGGAGGTCAGGGGCAGGCAGCTCGGGGGCGGCCAGGTTGATGTGCTCCAGCACCACGTGCACCGCGTCACCGAGCTCGGTTGCGGCGAGCCCGGCTGCACCGTGCTCGTCGGTCGCCGGCTCGACCTCGCGCAGCCCGACGACGCGCTCGACGTACCAGCGATAGGAGCAGCGCGCGTGCAGGGCGAGGGCGCTGAACGAGAGGCGGCGCAGCTCGTGCAGCGGCGGCGCGGCGACCGGCGGGAGCGGTG
>CANNRA010000147.1 GCA_947507735.1 Actinomycetota bacterium | reverse complement strand
GGAACGCGACGCGATTTTCGAACCGGGTGCGCGTGGGAGCGCGGCGCAAGAGACACCCGGCGCGGGACTCGGGCTACCGCTGGCGCGTCGGCTCGCCCGAAGCGTCTCGGGAGACATCGAGTCGATGCCGGACGAGAGCGGCGCACGGTTCGAGATCGCGTTGCCTCTCGCCTAGCGAGCAACGTTGACAAGCGAGCCCGTTCAGGCGGGGTTCAGGTGGACGCCGTGAAGCTGTCGCGATGGGCGTGCGACGCTTCCTCGGATGGATCGCTGCGCTGCCACTCGCTCTCATCGGCGCAGCCGGCGTGCTTCTTGCCTCACCGCCCGGAGCAACGTCGATGACAAAGCCGCCGCTTGTCCTGGGCCACTCGGTCGAGGGACGGCCGATCGTCGTGGAGGAGCGCGGCAATCCGACGAGCAGCGTCAAGGTTCTCGTCGTCGGTTGCATACACGGCAACGAATGCGCTGGCGTCGCAATTGCCGAACGCCTCGCCTCTCTCGTCCCACCCGGGACAGTCGACCTCTGGATCGTCCCGACAGTGAACCCTGATGGTGCAGCGACCGGCACGAGGGGCAATGCCCGTGGCGTCGACCTGAATCGAAACTTCCCCCGACGCTGGACGCCTTTGTCCGGTCTCGAGTACTCGGGCCCGAGAGCGCTGTCGGAGCCAGAGACCCAAATCGCATACAAACTCATGCTCCGCCTCCATCCTCGCCTTTCGATCTGGTTCCACCAGCACCTGGGCCTCGTGGACGGCTCGAGTGGTGACACGCGGATCGAGGGGCGATTCGCAGCTCTCGTCGGCCTGCCACTGGTACGCCTTCGCCGAGAGCCCGGGAGTGCCGTCACCTGGGCGAGCTATCGATTTCCGGGCCAGACGGCCTTCGTCGTCGAACTACCGCCGGGGCGCCTGACTTCCGCCGCGGTGTCGAGGTACGCTCACTCAATCGGGGTGATCGCGGCCGCAATCCCGGTCGCTTCCCGCCCGGCGATGCCGCTTGTGGTGACGCCTTATCGCACGGTCGTGCGCCGCACGAGTGGTCGGACGGCGCTCTCGCGCCCGCGCACCCACCCGCGCTCGCGCCGCGTTGGCGTGGCGCATGACCGACCGGGGACGCCGAGGTTCGGTCGATGCGGATTCCCCGGCATGGCGCCGACGGCGTACGCGTGGCCCATCAAGCCATTCCACGTACAGCATCCTGTCCGCGGCAACTTCGGTGACCCGCGCACGATCTTCCGTGGCCGCGAAAACTTCCGCCTGTTCGGCGAGCCGGACGGGAGCGGCGCGTTCTCGCTTCACAACGGCATCGACATCTCAGCCCGAGCCGGCACACCCGTCTACCCGGTCGTCTCCGGCATCGTCCGCAAGGTGCGAGTTGACGAGGTCGTCGTCCAGACCGCGGACGGCCGCGCGTTTCAGTACTGGCACATCAGGCCCCGCGTGCATGTTGGACAGGCAGTCGCGGCGGAGGTGACCGATCTCGGGCATGTCACGCGGGAAGTCGGTCACGTCCACTTGACCGAGATCGACGGGCACATCGTCGTCAACCCACTCGTCCCCGGACACCTCTCGCCCTACGCTGACCTTCAGCGGCCCGAGGTGTCGGCGATCGCCGTCCGAAGTGATCGAGGCACGAGCATGCAGTCGACCTTCGTCCATGGATCTGTCGCGCTCGTCGCGGATGCGTTCGACCGTTCCGCCGTTCCGGTCCCGAAGCCGTGGAACGACACGCGTGTCTCCCCGGCAGTGATCACCTGGACATTGCGCAGCGACCGTGGGCAGGTAGTCATACCACCACGCCTCGCGGTCGATTTCCGTCGTACGACCCCGTTGAGGAAGACATTCTGGAAGGTCTATGCACCTGGCACCTTCCAGAACTTTCCGGTCGTGGGCGGGCGCTATCTCTTCGGTCGGCAGGGGCGCTTCCTCTTTACCCTCACCGCCCCGCTGCTCGACTCGCGCCGGTACCCGAACGGCGGCTACCTGCTGACCGTGACCGCTTACGACATCTGCGGAAATCATGGGTCGGCGGCGACCCACCTCATCGTGCGGAACTGACCAGCTGTCACGTGGTGACCCGCCTCACACTCGTTCTCACGTTTCGACGGGACAGGCAGCCAGGCACTGCCCATGCGGTCATGCTGCCGGCAGGGTCACGGCGAACTGGCCTCCAGTTGTACTGGCCCGCGCCGTGATGTCCCCGCCGCAACTCCGGGCCAGTCGCTGGGCGAGCGCGAGGCCGAGCCCCGCTCCGTCCCCGACGCGCTGCTCCCCAGCGTGTCCACGCACGCCCGGTTCGAAGATCCGGTGGCGCTCGTCGTCGGCGACTCCCGGGCCGTCGTCACTCACGGTGATCACCACCGAACTGTCCGCTGAAGAGAGCTCGACGGCGACGAAGGATTTGCCGTAGAGGATTGCGTTCTCGACGATCGGCTGGACCGCCCTCTCAACGACGTCACTGTCGGCTCGGACCCGAATGGATCCGGCCGGACGAGCGAGTCGCAGCTCCAGGCCCGCCGCCTCGGCGGCAGCGCGGGTTGCAGCGACAACGCGTGCGAGTGCATCCCCGGCGTCGCTCGTGCGGCCACTCGGCGTGGACTCTTGCCGTGCGGCGGCCATCAAGGTCTCGATCGTGCGAGTCATTTGATCCGTGCTCCTGGCTACGGCCGCGAGGCTCTCTCGGTACTCGGTCGAGGGACGGTCGCGGCGAAGAGCAAGCTCGGTCTCGGCGGCGATCCGCGCAAGCGGCGTGCGGAGCTCGTGTGATATCTCGGCGAGGAGGCGTCGCTCGCGTCGCGTGCTGGCCGCGAGCCGGTCGAGCAGCCCGTCGAGCGTCCGCGCGAGCGTCGTGAGTTCGTCGTATGGCTCGCCAAGCGCGAACCGTCTGTCCAGGTCGGTTTCGCTCCAGCTCGCAGCGTCGGCGGTCATCTTCGACACGGGCCTGAGGGCCCCGGCGAGCAGCGAGCGGGAGAGCAGCGCCACTGCCGCAAGGAACGCGATCGCAAGCGCGATGGAGCCGATCCGCGCCGTCCGGCGGCTCTCGTCGTACGGTCGAAGCGCGACCGCGGCAACCACGGTTCCGGCGCGTGTGCCGTTTCGAACGACTGGGACAGCGTAGAGTCGCACTCTCCCCGCGACTGTGAAGGCTCGTTCCGGCCCGCCCGCGAGTGACGCGGCTGCTCGGGCCGTTGCAGCATCGGCGCGCGGCGCCTCTACGAGGCGTTTGCCGGCGAAGATCCAAACGGTATTGTCGGCAGAGCCGTCGTCGGGCGCCTCGGGAGGGATCAGCGCTCCGCCGACGACGGTGAGTCCGGTCAGCCCTGCACGAGCCTGGGACTGCGCGAGCGCCGTCGCACTTCCGTACAGCCGGTGGCTGAGAACTGCATCGAACGCAAAGATGCTCGCGGCGAGGGCGAGAGTCAGCACCCCGACGACGAAGAGCGACAGGCGGGTGCGGACGGCGAGCCTGCGGTCGGGCCACCTCAACGGAGGGCGTATCCAGTACCGACGACCGTGACGATGAGCGGCGCCCCAGGGAGCTGTTCGAGCTTCCGACGGAGCCGAGCGATGTAGACGTCGAGCGTGTTGTCGTGGACGATCGCACCGTGGGGCCAGGCTGCGGCAAGCAGCTCTCGGCGTCGGATCGCCTTCTGCTGGCCGGCGGCGAGCGCCGCGAGCAGCCGGAACTCGATCGGCGAGAGATCGAGGCGGGCAGAGCCGAGGGCAACCGAGCGATCCGTCGGGTCGAGCCGCAGCCCTGCATCATCGCCGCGCGCCGGCACTTCAACTCGGCGGGCCAGTGCGCGGACGCGAGCTACAAGTTCGGCGAAGACAAATGGCTTCGTCAGGTAGTCGTCGCCGCCCGCCGCGAATCCTGCAAGCCGGTCAGGGACGGCGTCCCGCGCGGTCAGGAAGATCACCGGAGTCTTGACGTTGCGAGCGCGTATCGCCTGGACGACGTCGCGGCCGTCCGCGTCCGGAAGGCCGATGTCGACGATGAGGACGTCAGCCGACCGGACAGCGATCAGGCGCAGGAACTCGGCGGCCGACGCCGCGCCGGCGACGGTGAAACCGTCCTCGCCGAGGCCACGGGCGATCAGCGCCCGCAGCTCGGCGTCATCCTCCAGCACCAGTACCGACAGCTCTGCCACGTTGGCTCCAGTATCGCGCGGGTTGAGATCAGAGATCGCGCAGCACCTCGACTGCCGGCTTCCGCGTCGAGCGGAGCGCGGCGAATCCTGCGATGGCGACCGTCACGACGGCGACAGCAGCTACCTCGGCGAGGTACAGCCAGGGAACGGCGAGCGCTGTCGGTGGCGGATCGAAGACGCCGGTGAGCACCTTGACGAGCATGTACGAGAGCGCTGCCGAGGCCCCGGCGCCGAGCACGAGCCCGCCTGCCGTGACGAAGGCCGTTTCGCTCCAGATGAAGCTGCCGAGCTGGCGCGGACGAGCGCCGAGCGCGTGAGCGATCGCAAAAGTCCGCCGGCGTTCGGCGAGACCGAGCCAGAGCAAGAGCCCGGTTGCGGCTGCGACGAGCAGGAGGGCGAAGCCAAGCTCGACCCGGGTGAGACCTGCGAGCTCGACCGACGTGAGACTGCCTGCGATCTTCCGACGCTTGCTCGTGATGTCGCTGACGAGCGCACCCGTTCCGACCTCAGCGGCAACGCGCTTCGCGACCTGATCGGGCGCCGTCGAGCCGGTCTGGATGAGAAACGTTCCGACGGCATCTGAGCCGGTCGTCTTCGCGATATAGCTCGCGTTGGCGACGAAGAAGCTATCGCTTGGGGCCGATGGGAACTTCAGCGCGACGCCGGCATAGGTGAAGCGGACTGGGATCGTCTGCTTCGTGCGGCCGTCGACGAGCCGGAGGTTGATCGGGTCACCAGGCTTCAGCTGATAGTCGATCACTGCCTCGCGGCTAACGAGAATCGCGTCCTGACGGGCGGCGAGTGTGGCGAAGAGTTGCTTGGCTGTGCCGCCCGTGAAGAACGAGTCCTGGAGCCTGGCGTTCCGGACGATGGTCGCTGGGTTGACGCCATAGAGATCCTGAAGGTCGGCGCCGATGTAGGCGAACCGGTGCTGCAGCGGTTCGACCGACGTCACGCCAGGAATCCGGGCGAAGGCTGCGCCCCCGGCGGGGCCGATGCGCACCCCGGGTGACTCGGTGACGACGACATCGGCTCCCTTGCTCAGCCTCGCATCGACCTCAGCCTGCTGCTGATACGTCGAGTTGAACGCTGCCGTCGATACCGCGAAGGCGACGGTGAGCGCCACCAGCGTCAGGGCCGCCGCGAGACGGGCCCGCTGTCGTGTCATCGTCGAGGCGACCGTGCCCGCAAGGCCACCCGAGATCGGGCGTAGGAGGCGGGCAAGGACACCCTGACCGCGGCGCAGCATGAGGTCGCCGAGACGCCAGGCGAGGAGGCCGACTCCGATCCAGAGCAGAATCGGCGCAAGGAATGCGTAGTAGTCGACCGACACCTGTGTCGATCCCTCCACGGCGAGGACGAGCTTGTAGCCGTTGCTTCCCGTCCAGTAGAGGATCAGCCCAGAGCCTGCCAGGGCGAGCAGATCGAGCCCGAGTCGCGACCACAGTGGTGATCTCCGCCTCGCCGCCGAGCGGCGGGCCTCGGCAATCGTCAGCAGGCGCGCGTCACGCCAGGCCGGGAGCGCGATCGCAGCGGCCGCGATCAGGAGCCCGATCACGAACGCGCCGCCACTCCAGAGAACAGCGTCGCGCGTTGTCGCTCCGAAGCCAGTCGTGCCAAATGCGAGCCGGCCGATGCCGAACGCGCCGGCGAGGCCCACGATTCCACCCGACAGGGCGACGAGTGCCGTCTCGGCGGACGCAAGTCCGACGAGCGTTCGGGTCGTTGCGCCACGAGTGCGGAGCAGCGCCTGCTCACGGCGGCGGCGCTCGGCCCCGGCGGCGGCGACCATCGCGGTGACGATGCCG
>CANNRA010000146.1 GCA_947507735.1 Actinomycetota bacterium | reverse complement strand
GGCAGCGGGGGAGACGGCGTGAGCGGCGCCCCGACCCCGGGCAGCGCCCCTCCCGGCAAGGGCTCCGTTGGCACCGCCGTCGCGGCCAACGCGCTGAGCCCGTCCGAGCTCGCCGCCTTCCTGGCCGAGCTGCAGGAGGCGCGCCTCGCCACCGTGCGTGCCGACGGCGACGTGCACCTGACACCGGTCTGGTACCTGGCCGAGCCCGACGGCCGTCTGCTCGTCTTCCTCGAGGAGCGCCGCCTGCACCTGGCCAACCTGCGCCGCCGCCCCCGCGCGACCCTGCTCATCGACCACGACGAGCGCCCGACCGGCGGCACCGCCGCCCGCGCCGCCAGCTTCCGCTGCGCCGTGCAGCTCGTTGACGACGAGGCCGCGGTGGACGAGGCCCGCGCCCGTCTGATCCGCCGCTACCGTGGCCCGGACGCGCCGCTGCCGAAGACGGCGGGCTTCCGTTACACGCTCTGCATCCTCACGCCCGAGCAGGTCACCTCGTGGGACTTCGAGAAGGCATGAGCGCCGACCCGACCCGCGCCGGCGGCCCCGGCGGCGGCTCCGGCTCCGGCGGCGGCTCCGGCGCCACGCTCAGCGAGGCGCAGCTGGCAGCAGCCGTCACCGCCTACTTCAGCGCCATGGACGCCCTCGACGTCGAGGCCACCGTCGCCCTCTTCGCCGAGGACGGCGAGCTGGAGTGCGTCACCGACGGCCGCCACCCGCGCGGCCACGCCGAGCTGCGTGCGTTCTTCCACGGCGTCGTGGATGGCTCGCACGGCATGGAGCATCCGGTCACCTGGCAGGCGATCGATGCCGCCCGAGGCGCCGTGGCGACCATCCAGGACTACCGCGACGTCCGCGACACGGGCGCCGTCTACGACGAGCGCACCTGCAACTTCTTCCGCATCGCGCCCGACGGGCGCATCCAGAGCATCCGCTTCTGGCGCGGGAAGGCGTCCTGACGGCGCAGCCGCCCCTGCCGCGCCCGTATCCTTTCCCGCAATGAAGGTGATCCTCCCCGACGGCAAGGAGCTCGAGCTCGCAGACGGCGCCTCCGGCCTCGATGCAGCGCGCGCGATCGGCCCCAAGCTGGCCGAGCAGGCCGTGCTCGTCAAGGTTGACGACGAGCCGCGCGATCTCCGGCTGCCGCTGCCCGACGGCGCGCGCATCAAGTTCCTGACGACGCGCGATAAGGAAGACCCGGACGCGCTGTACGTGCTGCGCCACTCGACGGCCCACCTGCTGGCCGAGGCGGTGCGCACCCTGCATCCCGGCGTCAAGGTCGCGATCGGCCCGCCGATCGAGAACGGCTTCTACTACGACTTCGACTTCCCGACGGCGATCACCGAGGCCGACCTGGAGCCGATCGAGGCCGAGCTGAAGCGCCTGATCGCGGAGGGGCGCGAGTGGAGCCGCGAGGAGATCTCGGCCGACGCCGCTAAGGCGCGCTTCGCCGCCGAGAGCGAGCCCTACAAGGTCGAGCTGGTGGACACGGCCACGGGCGACATCACGCTCTACACGCAGGGCGCCTTCACCGACCTCTGCCGCGGCCCGCACCTGCAGACCTCCGCTCCGATCAAGGCCGTCAAGCTGACGAGCCTGGCCGGTGCGTACTGGCGCGGCGACTCGAACAACACGATGCTCACGCGCATCTACGGCACGGCCTTCTTCAACCAGGCCGAGCTGGACACGCACCTGGCCCGGCTGGAGGAGGCGCGCAAGAACGACCATCGTCGCCTCGGCCGCCAGCTCGACCTCTTCCACTTCAGCGAGCTCAGCCCGGGCAGCCCCTTCTGGCATCCGCGCGGCATGGTCGTCTGGAACGTGCTCGAGGATCTGCGCCGCGAGGAGAACCTCAAGCGCGGCTACGTCGAGGTGCGCACGCCCCAGATCTACGACAAGGAGCTGTGGGTCACCAGCGGCCACTGGGACAAGTACCGCGAGAACATGTTCACCTTCGAGGCCGAGGGGCGCGAGTACGGCCTCAAGCCGATGAACTGCCCGGGCCACGCCGCGCTCTACAAGGACGGCGCCTGGAGCTACCGCGACCTGCCGATCCGCATGGCCGAGGCCGGCAACCTGCACCGCAACGAGCTGAGCGGCTCGCTGCACGGCCTGCTGCGCGTGCGCATGTTCGCGCAGGACGACGCGCACCTCTTCGTCACGCCCGAGCAGATCGAGGACGAGGTGCTCGGCTGCCTGGAGTTCGGCTACGCGATCTACGACCGGCTCGGCCTCGACATCAAGGTCGAGCTGTCGACGCGGCCCGCCAACAAGCTGGGCACCGACGCCGAGTGGGACGTCGCCGAGGCCGCGCTGGCGACGGCGCTCGAGCGCAAGGGCCTCGAGTACACGGTCAACGCCGGCGACGGCGCCTTCTACGGCCCCAAGATCGACCTGCACATGCAGGACTCGCTCGGCCGCGGCTGGCAGATCGGCACGGTGCAGCTCGACTACCAGCTGCCCCAGCGCTTCGGCCTGACCTACCAGGGCGCCGACAACGTCGAGCACACGCCGGTGATGATCCACCGCGCCCTGATCGGCAGCTTCGAGCGCTTCATCGGCATCCTGCTGGAGCACACCGGCGGCGAGCTGCCCGACTGGCTCGCGCCCGAGCAGGTGCGCCTGGTGCCGGTCGCCGAGCCGCATCGCGCCACCGTGCAGCGCCTCGCCGAGCAGCTGCGGCGGGCCGGCGTCAGGGTCGAGATCGACCAGCGCGAGGAGACCGTCGGCCGGCGCGTTCGCGACGCCGAGATCCTGCGCGTGCCGCACGTCATCGTCTACGGTGACCGCGATGCAGAGGACGCGTTGCCGGTGCGCACGAGAGGCGTCGAGGGCGTCCACACTTTGTCAGTTGACGCGCTTGTGCAACAGTTGGCTATTGTATGACCGAGCAAAGCAGGGGCCTCGCGCTTCCTCACCTTCGGGGCAACAGTCCTATCGGAGGTCAATCGAGACATTTACGTTTGATTGAAGGGAATCTGGGGCCGCTGCTTGCAGCGGTCTTGTCGTTTTGTGGAAAGGACGTCGTACCTAGGTGATCACCCTTTGAGACCCCGTCGATTCGTCGAGCCGAACCGGCCGGTACCGGCCACGCGCATCAACGATGCGATCCGTGTTCCGAACGTCAGGCTCATCGACGAGAACGGCGAGCAGAAGGGGATCGTCGCTGTCCGCGACGCCCTCGAGTACGCGTTCTCGAAGAACCTTGACCTGGTCGAGGTGGCGGCAGCGGCCGATCCACCCGTGGCCAAGGTCATGGATTTCGGCAAGTACAAGTACGAGCAGGAGCAGAAGGCCAAGCTCGCACGCAAGCACCAGTCACAGATTCTCGTCAAGGAGATCAAGCTCAGGCCGAAGATCGGCGTTCACGACTACGAGACGAAGCGCGGCCACGTGCGCCGGTTCCTGGAACAGCGCGCCAAGGTCAAGATCACGATCATGTTCCGTGGGCGGGAAACCACCCATCCGGAGCGCGGACGTGACCTTTTGATGCGCCTCGCCGAGGACGTCAAGGACATCGGCGTTGTCGAGTCGGCCCCGATTCTGGACGGTCGTAACATGGTCATGGTGCTTGGCCCCAACAAGTACGCAGGAGTGAACAAAGACGATGCCCAAAGTGAAGACGCACAGTTCAGCGAAGAAGAGGTTCAAGATCTCGGCGACGGGGAAGCTGTCACGGCGCCAGGCGTATCAGAGCCACAATCTGGGAGCGGCGAAGAGCCCGAAGCGTAAGCGCGCGTTCGGTCACGATCAGCCGGTCGACGTGACGAACCGCCCCGCGATCCTGCGGCTGCTGGGTAGGAGGTAACAGATGCCTCGCGTAAAGCGTGGAGTTGCAGCGCGCAAGAAGCGTCGTAAGGTACTGGAGCAGGCCAAGGGGTACTGGGGCCTGAAGAGCACCAACTATCGCTACGCCAAGGATCAGGTCGACCACGGCCTCGTCTACGCGTACCGCGATCGTAAGGTGCGCAAGCGCCAGTTCCGGCGCCTCTGGATCGTCCGCATCAACGCTGCGGCCCGTCTGAACGGCATGTCCTACAACCAGTTCATCAACGGCCTTCACAAGGCCGCGATCGAGCTCGACCGCAAGGTGCTCGCCGACCTTGCCGTCAAGGACCCTGCCGCGTTCACCGCTGTCGCCGAGCGCGCCAAGTCGGCGCTCAGCAACTGATTCAGCCCCTTCGGACTGCCGGGAGGCCGTCGTGATCACGTCGGCACAGAACCAGCATCTGAAGCTCATCAGAAGGCTTGAGAGCCGCGCCCAACGGGCGCGGCTCGGCCTGTTCGTGGTCGAGGGTGAGGACGTCGTCGAGGCGGCGCTCGAGGCCGGCGTGCAGCCGGTGGTGGCGCTCGTCGATGACGAGCGTCCCGTGCTCGAGCGGCGGCTGAAGAATGTCGAGCAGTGCCTGGGCAAGCTGCTCGGCGAGGTGTCGCTGCTCGCGCACCCGCCGCGCGTGATCGCCATCTACCGCGAGGCCGATCTGCCCGAGCTTGACGTTCAGGCGTTGAAGGCGGCGCGTGCAGCCGGGACGCCCGGCTCGATGGCGTTGCCGTCCGTCGGTCTGGCCCTGTGGCACGTCGGTGATCCGGGCAATGTCGGCACGCTGGTGCGCGCCTGCGACGCCCTCGGGCCGGCCTTCATCGCGCTCAGCGAAGGCTGCGCCGATCCGAGCGGGCCGAAGGTGCTGCGCAGCTCCACCGGCTCGGCCTTCCGCGTGCCGCGCTGCTCGTTCGAGGACGCCCCGGGCCGTCGCATCGGCCTCGTGCCGCGCGCAGGCAAGGTGCTCTCCGACCTGAAGCTCGCCCCGGGTGACATCTTCGTGCTCGGCGCCGAGCGCGCCGGGCTGCCCGACAACGTGCGTCGCAGCTGCGACCTGCTGGCCGAGATCCCGCTCGCCGGCGCCGCCGAGTCGCTGAACGTGGCGATGGCCGGCACGATCGCGCTGTACGAGTGGTCGCGCCAGCGCCTCTAGGGGCAGCTGCTCCAGCCCGCGGTACCGCTGTTGGTGCTGCCGGGCGCCCCTTGTAGGCTCCGCGCATGCCTTCTGTCGCGCGCCTCTCCGTCTCACCGGTCAAGGGTCTTGGCCTGGTTCATCCGGAGGCGCTCGAGCTGCACGCCAACGGCATCCCGGGCGACCGCGCCTTCTATCTCGCGGACGCCGCCGACGGCCGCATGGTCAACGGCAAGCTGGCGGGGACGCTCGTCCAGGTCGCGCCTGCCTACGACGCGGCGACGGGCCGGCTCTCGCTCACGCTGCCAGGCGGCGCGGTGGTCGAGGACGATGCGAGCGCGCTGGGCGCCCCGGTCGAGACGAGCTTCTACGGCCGCCCGGTGACGGGCCGCTTCGTCGAGGGGCCGTTCTCCGCCGCGCTCTCCGAGCTGGCGGGCCGGGCGCTGCGCCTCGTGCGTACCGACGCGACGAGCGCCGCCTGCGACTGCCTGCACCCGGTGAGCGTGCTCTCGACCGCCTCCTGCGCCGAGCTGGCGCGCCAGAGCGGCGACCCCCGCCTCGCCGACGACCGCCGCTTCCGCATGCACGTCCTGCTCGACGGCTGCGCCCTCGCCCACGAGGAGGACACCTGGGCCGGGCGCGAGCTGCGCGTGGGGGAGGCGGTGATCCGGCTCGTCGGGCCGCTGCCGCGCTGTCTGATCACCGGCCAGGATCCCGACACCGGCGAGGGCGATCACGGCGCCCTGAAGGCGATCGTCGCCTACCGCGGCCAGCCGCGCGAGGGTGCTATCGACTTCGGCATGTACGCCGACATCGTCACGCCGGGGCGCGTCTGCGTCGGCGACCGGGTCGAGCTGGTCGGGTAGCCGCGTGGCGGCGACCCTGCACTTCGGCGACCGCGCCCCGCACACCTCGGCGGGTGCCACGGCTGTCGCCGCCGACGCCTCGCTTGTTCCTGACGCCCCGCTCGCTCCTGGCGCCCCCGCCGCCGCCCTCTTCCTGCCGGCCGAGGAGCTGCCCGCCGCCACCGGCTGGGAGCTGAAGCCCGAGGGCGCCTGCCTGGGCGAG
>CANNRA010000145.1 GCA_947507735.1 Actinomycetota bacterium | reverse complement strand
GAGGCCAGCTCCCAGATCGAGATCGAGATCGCCCGCCTCGACGCCGAGGCCGACGACGCGCGCCGCCGCCTCGCCGAGGCCGCCGTCGAGCCGACCAGCGACCCGGACGCCCCTGCGACCCGCCCCGAGCTGGTGGAGCGCCTCGAGCGACTCGACCGCCGCCGCGAGACCCTCGGCGCCGTGAACCCGCTGGCCAAGGAAGAGTACGAGGCCGAGAAGCTGCGCCTCCAGGAGCTCTCCGTCCAGCGCGAAGATCTGGAGAAGTCGCTGGCCGAGCTGGAGGCTCTCCGCAAGGAGCTGACCGAGACGGTCGAGCGCCGCTTCGAGGAGACCTTCGTCGCCGTCGCCACCCACTTCGAGGAGATCGCGGGCACGCTCTTCCCCGGCGGCGCCGGCCGCCTGCGGCTGACCGAGCCGGAGGACGAGGGCGAGGAGCCCGGCATTGAGGTCGAGCTGCAGCCCGCCGGCAAGCGGGTCACCCGCCTCTCGCTGCTGTCGGGCGGCGAGAAGTCGCTCGGCGCGCTCTCGTTCCTCTTCGCGCTGTTCCTGGCGCGGCCGCATCCCTTCTACCTGCTGGACGAGGTCGAGGCCGCCCTCGACGACACCAACATCGGCCGCTTCGTCGACCTGCTGCGCTCCTACGCCACCAAGGCCCAGTTCATCGTGATCACGCACCAGAAGAGGACGATGCAGGCCGCGGATATCCTCTACGGCGTGACGATGGGCTCGAACGGAATCTCGCAGGTGGTGTCGCGCCGCATGCCGGCCGACGCTGGCACGACCCCCAGCGCTCCCGCGTGACGCTCGGCTGGGCCGAGCTGCTCGGGGACGCTGCCGCGCCCGAGCCCGAGGAGAGCCGCCGTGGCCTCTTCCGTCGCCTGCGTGGCGGCCTCTCGCGCAGCCGCACCGCCCTGGCCGAGCGGATCGCCGCGATCCGCTTCGACCCCGACGACGACGAGACCTGGCAGGAGCTGGAGGAGGCCCTGATCCTCGGCGACGTCGGCGTCCAGGCCGCCGGCGAGCTGGTGCAGCGTCTCGGCCGCCGCCGCAGCATCGACGACCTCGGTACCGCCCTGGCCGAGGAGGTGGCCGGGCTGTTCGGCCCGCCGCCGCGCCTCGACCTGGCGCACAAGCCCGCCGTCATCCTCGTCGTCGGCGTTAACGGCACCGGCAAGACGACGACGATCGGCAAGCTCGCCAGCCGCCTCACCGCGAGCGGTCGCTCCGTGCTCGTTGGCGCCGGCGACACGTTCCGCGCGGCCGCCGAGGAGCAGCTCGAGGTGTGGGCGAAGCGGGCGGGCGCCGACTTCGTCGGTTCCAACAAGGGCCAGGATCCCGCCGCGGTGGCCTTCGACGCGATCGAGGCCGGCATCGCGCGCGGTCACGACGTCGTGATCATCGACACGGCCGGGCGCCTCCACACCCAGACGAACCTGATGGAGGAGCTGATCAAGGTGCGCCGCGTCATCGAGCGCCGTCTCCCCGGCGCACCGCACGAGACGCTGCTCGTCCTCGACGCGACCACGGGCCAGAACGGCCTCCAGCAGGCGAAGATCTTCAGCCAGGCCGTCCAGGTCACCGGGGTCGTCCTGACCAAGCTCGACGGCACCGCCAAGGGCGGCATCGTGATCCCCATCGCCTACGACCTCGGCCTGCCCGTGAAGCTGATCGGCGTGGGTGAGACGCTCGACGACCTGCGTCCCTTCGACGCCGCCGACTTCGGGCGCGCGCTGGTCGGCGGCGACCCGGGCGAGGACACCGCGGCCGACTAGCAGGGGACTGCTTCCGCCCTCGGCGGAGGTCCCTCCAGCTACCGGTACGCTTTCAAGTCGTGTTCGACGCGCTCGCAGACAAGCTTCAAGGGGTCCTCGGTGGCCTCCGCAAGAGCGGCCGCCTCGATGAGGAGACCATCGGCAAGGCGATGCGCGAGATCCGTCTCGCGCTGCTCGAGGCCGACGTCAACTTCAAGGTCGTCAAGGAGTTCGTCGAGAGCGTCAGGGAGCGCGCGCTCGGCCAGGACGTTCTCAAGTCGCTGACGCCGGGCCAGCAGGTCGTCAAGATCGTCCACGAGGAGCTCGCGGCGCTGATGGGCCAGGGCGACTCGCGCCTCGCCTTCGGCCGCCCGCCCACCGTGATCCTGATGGTCGGCCTGCAGGGCTCCGGCAAGACCACCGCCTCGGCCAAGCTCGCGCTGCGCCTGCGCAAGGAGGGCAAGAATCCCGCCCTCGTGCCCGTCGACCTCGCGCGCCCCGCCGCCATCGAGCAGCTGGAGCAGCTCGGCAAGCAGATCCAGATCCCGGTCTACCGCAGCGAGCTGCGCGACCCCGTCGCCGTCGCCAGGGAAGGGCTGGAGCGCGCCAGGGCCGAGGGCATCGAC
Source organism: Actinomycetota bacterium (assembly GCA_947507735.1). GTDB lineage: Bacteria > Actinomycetota > Thermoleophilia > Gaiellales > Gaiellaceae > CANFDS01. Next base: position 3,644 of record CANNRA010000145.1, on the reverse strand, counting down.
GTGCTGATCGTCGACACCGCCGGCCGCCTGCACGTCGACGAGGCGCTGATGGCCGAGCTCGTCGCCATCCGCGACGCCACCAAGCCCATGAACATCCTGCTCGTGCTCGATGCAATGACCGGCCAGGAGGCCGTCACGGTCGCCGAGGCGTTCCAGCAGCAGGTCGCCTTCGACGGCGTCATCCTCACCAAGCTCGACGGCGACGCCCGCGGTGGCGCTGCGCTCTCGGTGAAGGCCGTCACGGGCAAGCCGATCAAGTTTGCATCCGTCGGGGAGAAGCTCGACCAGCTCGAGGTCTTCCACCCCGAGCGGATGTCGTCACGCATTCTCGGCATGGGCGATGTGCTCAGCCTGATCGAGAAGGCCGAGGAGGCCATCGAGGCCGACGACGCCGTCGAGATGGAGAAGCGGATGCGCTCCGGGGAGTTCACGTTCGACGACTTCCTCCAGAGCTACCGCATGCTCCGCCGGATGGGCCCGCTGAAAGGCGTGCTCGGCATGATCCCCGGTCTCGGCAAGCAGATGGAAGGTCTCGACGTTGACGAGAAGCAGATGGCGCGCGTAGAGGCCATCATTCTCTCGATGACGCCGAAGGAGCGTCGCACCCCGCACCTCATCAACGGCTCGCGCCGTCTGAGGATCGCGCGGGGCAGCGGCGTCAGCGTGCAGGAGGTCAACAAGCTCCTGACCGCACGCAAGGAGATGCAAAAGATGATGAAACACCTGGGGAAAGGGAAGATGCCGGCACTCTCTCCCCAGGCACTCGGACGAGCCGGCAGGAGGTGAAATGTCCGTAAAGCTGCGCCTGGCGCGTGTCGGGTCGAAGAAGAACCCGATCTATCGCGTCGTTGCCGCCGACTCGCGCAGCCCGCGCGATGGTCGGTTCATTGAGGTCGTGGGTCGTTACAACCCGCAGCCGAATCCGTCCCTGATCGAGCTGGACATGGAAAAGGTTCAGGCCTGGCTCGACAAGGGTGCCCAGCCGACCGAGCCGGTCTCCCGCCTGATCAAGATCGCCAGGAAGGTTGGCTGAGCTCATCGCAGAGATCGCGCGCCGGCTCGTGGACGAGCCGGACGCGGTGCGGGTGACGACCGAGGAGCGGGATGACGCCGTCGTCCTGCTCCTGCACGTCGCGCCCGGCGACGTCGGGAAAGTGATCGGTCGGCAGGGCCGCATTGCGCGCGCCCTGCGGACGGTTGCCCGGGCCGGCGGAGTACGCGCCGGCAAGCGCGTGCTGCTCGAGATCGCAGAGTGAGCGGCAGCCCGGCCGAGCCCGAGCTCGTCACGGTGGGCCGTGTCGGCAAGCCGCATGGCCTCAAGGGCGCCTTCTTCGTGGAGGGCGCCAGCGAGGATCCCCGCCGCTTCGCGCGCGGGGCAGAGGTGCTCGTCGACGGCGTGCGTCGCAAGGTCGTCGAGTCGAAGCAGGGGTCAGGTGGTCGTCGGGTCGTGACGCTCGACGGCCCGGCCGAGCGCGGGGCCTGGCTGCAGGTGCCGATCGGCGAGCTGCCTGCCCCCGACGAGGGCGAGTTCTACGTCTTCGAGCTGATCGGCCTGACGGTCGAGGAGGAGGGCGGCCGCGAGCTCGGGGTCGTCATCGACGTGCTGCCCACCAACGCCAGCGACATCCTCGAGCTCGATACGGGCATCCTGCTGCCGCTCGTCGAGGAGTGCGTGCTCGAGGTCGACCTCGAGGGCGAGCGCATCCTGGTCGCGCCTGGCTTCGCCGACGCTGACAACGACACCGACGACGACACCGACGCACCCGAGCCCGCAGCCGACTGACGGCGCGAACCCCGGTACTCTCCACGGCCTTGCAGCTCGACGTCTTCACCCTCGTCCCACAGGCCTTCGGCTGGATGACCGAGCGGCCGCCCGTCTCCACCGTGCTGGGGACGGAGCTGGAGCTGCGCCTCTTCAACTACCGCGAGGCGACGCCGCTGCGCGCCGGCCAGGTCGATGACGACCCGTATGGCGGTGGCGCCGGCATGGTACTGCGCGTCGACGTGGTCGCGGCCGCGCTGGAAGGCGCCTACGGCAGCGCGCAGCCAGGGCATCGAGTGATCGCGCTCGCCCCCGGCGGCCGCCGGCTCGATCAGCGCCTCGTCGAGGAGCTCGCCGCCGAGCCGCGCCTCAGCCTGCTCTCTGCCCGCTTCGAGGGCTTCGACGAGCGGATCGTCCAGAACCTTGCCACCGACGTCGTCTCGATCGGCCCGTACGTCCTCTCGGGCGGCGAGCTGCCGGCGATGGTCGTCGTCGATGCAATCGCGCGGCTGCTGCCAGGCGCCCTCGCCGAAGGCTCGTCCGAGCACGAGAGCTTCTCGCTCGAGCTCGACGGTGGTGTCGAGTACCCGCACTACACCCGCCCTGCCGAGTTCCGCGGCTGGGCCGTCCCTGCTGTTCTTCTCTCCGGGGATCACGCCCGGATCGACGCGTGGCGGCGCGAGCAGAGCCGCCTGCGCACTGTGGAGGTCTCCCTGTGAAGCTGAACCCTGTCGACCGCATCACCCGCGGCCTGCCCGGCCCGGTGCGCGTCATCGTCGACTGGGCGGTCACCATCGTCGGTGCCGTGCTGATCGTGCTGGCGCTGAAGGCGTGGCTCGTTAACCCGTACCGGATCCCGTCGTCATCGATGGAGCCGACCCTGCACTGCGCGCGCCCCGGCGCTGGCTGCGAGTCGCACTACTCCGACCGCGTGCTCGCCGACCGCATCAGCCTGCGCTTCAAGCAGCCGAAGCGCGGGCAGATCATCGTCTTCAACACGCCGCCGCTCGCGCGTGAGCGCTGCGGAGCGGGCGGGACGTTCGTCAAGCGACTGGTTGGCCTGCCCGGCGAGACGTGGGAGGAGCGCGCCGGGGTCGTCTACATCAACGGCAAGAAGCTGGCCGAGCCGTACGTCGAGGCCGCCCGCCGCGACCCCGACACCTACCCGCCGCGGGTCGTTCCGCAGGGGGAGTACTTCTTCATGGGTGACAATCGCAACGCCTCCTGCGACTCCCGTAGCTGGGGCACCGTGCCGCGCAAGAACCTGATCGGTGAGGTGTTCGCCACGTACTGGCCGCCGAATCGCCTCGGTTTCCGGTAGCATTCGCCGCCGCATGAGCACAGTGATCGATCAACTCGAGCAGCGGATGCTGCGTGAAGTCCCCGTTTTCAAAGCGGGCGACACGGTGCGCGTTCATTTCAAGGTCATCGAGGGTCAGCGCCAGCGCGTTCAGGTCTTCGAGGGCATTGTCATCAAGCGCCAGGGCGCCGGCGTGCGTGAGACCTTCACCGTTCGTAAGCAGTCATTCGGTGTCGGTGTCGAGCGTACGTTCCCGGTCCATTCGCCGAAGATCGAGAAGATCGAGGTCGGTGCAATCGGTGATGTGAGCCGCGCCAAGCTTTACTACCTGCGCGACAAGGTCGGCAAGAAGGCACGTGTCCGGGAGAAGCGCATCTAGCTCCTCCGCACGGACGTATGACGGATTTCGACGGGGCCCCGCAAGGGGCCCCGTCGCCGTTGTGTGCCAGCTTCGTGCCGGCGCTGTGCCGGCGCTGTCTCAGCTGGCCCGTGCGGGCCTGCGCGCCCCGGGGGCGGGGCTATGCTCGCCCGATGCCCGCGAAGAGCCACACGGCCGCTGCTGACGCTGCTGCTGCCCGCGTC
>CANNRA010000144.1 GCA_947507735.1 Actinomycetota bacterium | reverse complement strand
GCTGCGCAGCCCGGCCGAGGACGACGGCTCGCCGTGCACCACGTAGGTGACGCGCGGCGCCGACGGCGCCGCCAGCCAGGCGGCGAGCTCCTCCCGGTCGGCATGCGCCGAGAAGGCCGGGATCGTGACGACGTCGGCGCTCACCTCGATCGTCTCGCCGAACATGCGCAGCTCGCGCAGGCCGGTCTCCAGCGCATGCCCACGGGTGCCTGGCACCTGGAAGCCGGCAAGCACCACGCAGGCGCGGTCGTCCGGCAGGTAGCGGGCCAGGTGGTGCAGCACGCGCCCGCCGGTCGCCATGCCAGAGGCTGAGATGACGATCTTGCGACGCGGGTCTGCGTCGATCGCCTTCGACTCCTCGACACCGTGGGTCTCGATCACGTTGGGCGCATCGAGGGCGGCTGCGACGTCGAGGTCGCGGCGGACGCCCGGCGCACGCTCGGCCAGGGCCTGCCGGTAGACGCGCAGCGCCGCCAGCGCCATCGGGCTGTCGACGTACACCGGCAGCTCGGGGATCCTGCCGGCGGCGACAAGCTCGGCCAGGTGAACGAGCAGAATCTCGGTGCGGTCAACCGCGAAGGCTGGAATGACGACGGTTCCGCCGCGCGCCGCGGTGGCGGCGACCGCCTGCGCAAGCGCGTCGGGCGCGGCTGCGTCGTCGTGGCGACGGTCACCGTAGGTCGACTCGAGCACGACGATGTCGGCGTCCGGCCGCGGCTCCGGCGGCAGCAGCAGCGGGTGGGAGTTACGGCCGAGATCGCCGCTGAACGCGACCGACACGGGCCGCACGCCCTCGACCTCCACCAGCAGGCTGACGGCGCCGAGAATGTGACCGCTGCTGGTGGCGCGAACCCAGACACCGGGCGCGACCTCCATCCGCTCGTGCGTGCCGAGCGGCCGAAACAGGCGGAGCGTCCGCTCGGCGTTCGCCTCGGTGTAGAGCGGCAGGGCGGGTGCATGCCGCGAGTAGCTGCGCCGGTTAGCCCGCGCCGCGTCCTCCTCGTTCAGGTGGCCGCTGTCGCACAGGACGATGCCGGCGAGGGCGATCGTCTCGGGCGTGGCGAAGATGGGCCCGGCGAAACCCTCGGCGTGCAGGCGGGGCAGCGCCCCGCAGTGGTCGAGGTGCGCGTGGGTGAGCAGCACGGCGTCGACGCCGGCAGGATCGAAGGGCAGCGGCTCCCAGTTGAGCAGCCGCAGCTCCTTCATTCCCTGGTAGAGCCCGCAATCGACGAGCACGCACGCCAGGTCGGTCTCCAGCAGGAAGCAGCTGCCGGTGACCGTCCCGGCACCGCCGACGAAGGTCAGCGTGGGGGTGCGCTCACTGTGGGCCATACGGCAAGCCTAGGCCCAGTGCGGTCTAGGCGCCCGTATCGTCGAAGAAGCGCGTCGCCGGCGCGCCGCCGAGCAGGGCTCCGAGCTTCTCCATCGTGCCTTCGGCGACCCGCCAGTCGAGGTACGCCTGGTACGCCTCGCGCGTGCTGAACGTCTCGATGATCGAGAACTGCTCCGCGTCGTCCTGGTTGCGGAACACCGAGCACTCGCTGCAGCCGGCGAAGGTGCGGGTGCCCGGCACGACGGCCCGGAACATCTCGGCGAGCTCGTCGCCCTTGCCGGATGCTGCCTGCAGGTCGATCACGATCTTGACGGCCATTCGGGATGCCTTTCGTCGGAGTCGCGCGATCGTAACCCAGCCAGCGTGCCCACCGAAGCCCGGCGCGGCCTGCGCTTCTCAGCCCGTCCCTCGACAGCTCTCAGGCGGCTCTCAGCCCGTCCCGGCACACTTGCGGCATGAGCACGATCCTGGTGGTGGACGATGACGCTGCAGTGCGCGACTCGATCCAGCGCGCGCTGTCGCTGGAGGGCTACGACGTCCTCACCGCAGCCGACGGCGCTGCCGCGATCGCAACGCACGACGAGCGGCAGCCCGATGCGATCGTGCTTGACGTGGCGATGCCGATCCTGGACGGGATCGAGACCTGCCGGCGCCTGCGCGCGGCCGGCGCCCGCACCCCGATCCTGATGCTCACCGCCCGCGACCAGGTGAGCGACCGCGTCGCCGGGCTCGATGCCGGTGCCGACGACTACCTGGTCAAGCCCTTCGCCCTCGAGGAGCTGCTCGCCCGCCTGCGCGCGCTGCTGCGCCGCACCGGCGTCACCGACGAGGACGGCGGCGAGACGCTGCGCTACGAGGACGTCGAGCTCGACCTGGCCGGCCGCACCGCGCGACGCGGCGACCGCGCCTTCGACCTGACGCGCACCGAGTTCTCGCTGCTCGAGCTGTTCCTGCGCCACCCCGGCCGCGTGCTCTCGCGCTCCACCATCTTCAACGCCGTCTGGGAGTACGACTTCGGGCCAAGCTCGAACACGCTCGAGGTGTACGTCGGCTACGTGCGTCGCAAGCTGGAGCTCGAGGGCGAGCCGCGGCTGCTGCACACCGTGCGTGGCATCGGCTACGTCCTGCGCAGCGAGCGCTAAGGCGCCGATGACCCTGCGCGCCCGTCTCACCCTCGCCGCCGGCGCCGCCGTGACGATCGCCGTCGTCGCGGCGTCCGTGGCGTCGTACTTCGGCATGCGCCACGAGCTGCGCGCCCAGGTCGACCGCACGCTGGCGGGTCGCACCGGCGACTTCGGCCGCTACCCCGGCTTCGGCCGCGGCAACAACTTCCAGGTGCCTGCCCCGCGCTTCGGCGGCGCCGGCGGCTACACCCAGTTCGTCCGCCAGGACGGCGCCACCGCGCTCTCGGGCGGCGAGGACACGGCGCTGCCGGTGGACAGGCAGACGCTCGAGGTTGCGGCGGGCAAGCGCGGGGCCTTCTTCCAGGACATCCACGTCCAGAAGACGCACCTGCGCGTCTACGTGACGCCGATCAGCCCCGGCATCGCCGCCCAGATCGCGCGGCCGCTGACCGAGGTCGACCGGACGCTGCGCCGCAGCGCCATCCTCCTCTCCCTGCTCGGCGCAGCCGGCGTGCTGCTCGCGGCGCTGCTCGGCTGGCTCGTGGCGCGCGCCGCGCTGAAGCCGTTGGCCCGCCTCACCCTGACGGTCGAGGAGGTGGCGGCGACGCGTGACCTGTCCCGCCGCGTCGGCGAGTCCGGCAACGACGAGCTCGGCCGCCTCGGCGCCCGCTTCGACGACATGCTCGGTGCCCTGGAGAGCGCGGTTGCCGCGCAGCGCCAGCTGGTCGCCGACGCCTCGCACGAGCTACGCACCCCGCTCACCAGCCTGCGCACCAACGTCGAGGTGCTGCTGCACCGCGGCGACCGCCTCACCCAGGACGACAAGGCGCGCCTCGTCCATGACGTCGTCGTGCAGATCGAGGAGCTGACCCGGCTGATCGGCGACCTCGTAGACCTCGCCCGTGACGCCGAGCCGGCAGCGAACCAGCAGGACGTCGCCCTCGACGATCTGGTCGCCCACGCCATCGAGCGTGCCCAGTCGTTCGCGCCAGGCCTCACCTTCGCCGCCGACCTGACGCCAGCGCTGCTCGACGGCGTGCCGGAGCGGCTCGACCGCGCCATCGCCAACCTGCTCGACAACGCCACCAAGTGGAGCCCCGCGGGCGGCACCATCGAGGTGCGCCTCGCCGGTGGCGAGCTGACGGTGCGCGACCACGGCCCGGGCATCGCCCCCGACGACCTCGCCCACGTCTTCGATCGCTTCTACCGTGCGCCCGCGGCCCGCGCGCTGCCCGGCTCCGGCCTCGGACTCTCGATCGTCCGCCAGGTAATCGACGCCCACGGTGGCACCGTCACCGCCGAGAACGCCGAAGGTGGCGGCGCCCTCTTCCGTGTCCGCCTGCCGCTGCGCGAGCCGGCCGCCGGGCACCGTGAACCCGCGCTCGCCTGAGCAGCTCGGAACTCTTACGAACATCTCAGCGGCCTCTCAGCTTCGCGGTCGATCATCGGAGTGCAGATTCCGCCGGATCCTCCCCCGGTGCTCTCCGAGACATGAGGTGACAGGACGTTGACGAAGAAGGGACTTATCGCACTGGCAGTCGCCGCGGTCGTCGCGGGCGGCACGGGCACGGCGATCGCCGCCGGCACCGGCCTGCTCGGCTCGTCGAAGCCGACCGACAACGCCTGGGTCAAGGCGCTCGCGACCAGGCTCGGCACGACGCCGGAGAAGCTCGTCGAGGCGCTCCAGGGCGTCTCGAACGACCGCATCGACGCGCTCGTCAAGGCCGGCACGATCACGCAGGCGCAGGCCGACACGCTGAAGGCGCGCGTCACGGAGACGGGCGGCCTCGGCTTCCGCGGGATGGGCCCCGGCGGTCGAGGCGGCCACGGCCCCGGCCCGGGCGGCGGGAGCTTCGGCGGCCACGGTGACGTCAACGGCCACGGCGGCTTCGGCCGGCATGGCGGCGGCCTGCCCGGCCTGGGCAACGGGCCGAACGTCGATCAGCTCCCGGCAGCGGGCGGCAGCGGCGCCTAGCCCTCGTGCAGCACCAGCTCTCCTCCCCCAGCGAAGGGCGGCCACCAGGCCGCCCTTCGCATTTCCGGTGGCGCCGCAGGCCGCCGCCCGCCGCTCTCAGCAATCGCTCACGCACTCCTTAAGCACTCCTTCGGCGCGCTTCAGAGGCGGCTCAGGTCACCCGCCGATAGTGGGGACAGGACGTTCACACCCCCTAGCAAGCGAACGAAGGAGACCGTCATGAAGTTCAACAAGACCACGCTCGCCGCCGTCACCGCCGTCGCTCTCGCGGGCATCGGCACCGGCTCGGCCCTCGCCGCCGCCGGCTCCTCCGCCAAGGCAAGCACGACCAGGGACGACCAGCAGGCCGCCGTCATCACGGCACTCGCCGGCAAGCTCAACATCACCGCCGCCGACCTCAAGGCCGCGCTCGTCGCGACCGCCAGGGATCGCGTCGCCACCGACCTCAAGGCCGGCACCATCACCCAGGCCCAGGCCGACGCGGCCAACGCCCGCATCGACGCCGGCAAGGTGCTGCTCGGCCCGATCGGCGGCCCCGGTGGTCGCGGCGCCAGGGGTGGCCCGGCCGACCAGCTCGCCACCGCGGCAACCTTCCTCGGCGTGACGCAGGCGGAGCTCCGGACGGCCCTCCAGAGCGGCAAGACGCTCGCGACGGTGGCCACCAGCAAGGGCAAGACGGCGGCCGATCTCGAGGCAGCCATCCTCGCCGCCGCGAAGACCGAGCACGCCAGCGAGCTGGCCTCGCTGACCGCCGCGCAGAAGACGCAGTGGGAGACCAGCGCGACGGCCCGCATCAAGAGCCTGGTCGAGGTCGGCCCGCAGGCTGGCGGCCCCGGCCACGGCGGTCGCGGCCACGGCCAGGGCCACGGCGGCCCGGGCATGGGCACGGGCATGCGCATGGGCGGCTCCGGGGCGTAACCCCCGCCAGCACCCTCCACCTCTCCCCGCCCGAGCAGGCAGCGCCCCGGACCTCCCCCGGGGCGTTTCCTGTCGTGGGCCCTACGCCCGGGCAGGCTCCGCGGTCGGCAGGGGCGCCGCCTCGTCGCGCCGCGGCGGCAGCAGTGCGAGCGCCGCGAGCCACAGCCCGGCGGCAGCCCAGAAGCCGATCCGCCCGTGGCCCGGCAACGAGAAGGTGAGGCCGATCAACGGGATGCAGGCGACGATCAACGTGAGGCCGCAGGCGTTGACCATCGCGGCGGCCACAGCGGGCGCATCGGGGCGCAGGCGCGACGCCGTCGTGTAGCCGTAGGCGAACGGCAGGCCCGCGCAGATGCCGATCAGCGTCGAGCCAGCGATGACGAGCGGCAGGCTGTGCGCCTCGGTGAGGGCGACCACCCCGGCGGCCCCGAGGATGATGCTGCCGATCGTCAGCCAGCGCATCGTGTGCGGGTGCGCCCGCATCAGCCAGCCGCTGATCGGCCGGGCAACGACACCGCCGACGAGCGCCAGCGAGCCGATCAGGCCCGCGTCGCGCGTCGACCAGCCGCCGGCCTTGACGAGCAGCGTGACGATCCACGTGCCGAGGATCTGGCTCATGCCGGAGGGCCCGGCCATCATCAGCCCGACCCGCCAGACGCGGTGGTCGCGCAGCACCAGGCCCGCGGCGGCCTTGGTCAGCCCGGCCGCGGAGGCGCGCACCGGTGGCGTCGCGGGTGCCAGGGCGAGCGCTGCG
>CANNRA010000143.1 GCA_947507735.1 Actinomycetota bacterium | reverse complement strand
CTACGCCTCGGCTCCTGAGCGGCGGACGCCCGCGGGCCGGCGGCGGCGCTAGCCCGGCCGGCGGGCCGAGAACACGATGTCGTTCGCGAACAGGCGCGGATGCAGTGGCACGAGCCGCCCTGCGACGAACTCGAGCTCCACGGCCTCCCATGCGGCCAGCATCGAGCGCACCCGCTGCGGCGAGAAGAGCTGGAGATGCGTGGGATCACCGTCGGGCGGGCCACCCTGTAGGAAGCGCAGGCGATTCTTCAGCCGGTACCCGTTCGGGACAGAGCCGACAATGCGGCCGCCCGGGCTCAGAACGCGCATCGCCTCACCCACGAGCCGTTCGGGAAACTGGAGGTGTTCGAGCAGCTCGCCCGCGACGACGACGTCGAACGCTGCGTCGGCGAACGGGAGCGCCTCGTCGAGGTCGGCCCAGTGTGTCTCGACGCCGAGCGACCGGGCGATCTCGAGAGATTCACGATCGACGTCTACCCCGACCACGGTGTTGCCGTCGAGGTAGTGCCGGGTGAGCGCGCCGGAGCGACAGCCCAGGTCGAGCACGCGCACGCCGGTGCCGACCCTCCGGGCGATCGGCCTGGCCCTGTCGTTGCCGCCGTACACGAAGTCCGGTGACCGGTTTGCCTCGTGATGCGCGCGGTACTCCTGCTCCAGCCGCTCCAGCTTGCTCATGTCCAGGAGTCTACGCATCGCTCTTACACGCCCTTAACGGGCGCGGCCTATCCTCGTACGAGCGTCACGCCGAAGGAGGCGAGGAGTACCATGGAGCGCGTGCAGGAGGGCGAAAAGAGAACGGCGACGCAGGGCGTGCCGCCTGGCGAGCGCCTGTCCCTGCTTCCTGCCGAGGACGTCCGCGCCACGCGGCCGTACCTGCTGTCCGCCAGCCCGCTGCGCGCCCTCTCCCGCCGCACCATCAGCATCGCCTCGCTGGTCGGGCTCGACCTGGCCGGCCTCGCGCTCAGCCTCTACTTCGCGCTGGCGATCCGCGAGCTCGTGCGCGGCAACACGCCGGTGCTCTGGGGCGTGCTCTGGACGGCCGAGACCGACTGGCTGCCGTTCCTGATGCTGCTCACCTTCCTCGTCTTCTGGCAGTCACGGCTGTACGCGCGCCGCGAGGTGCGGGCCGGCCTCGGTCGCATCGTCTCCTCGCTCGCCGTGGTGGCCCTGCTCACCCTCGCCTTCGGGATCGGCACAGGGCATCACTTCGACACGTACGGCATCTTCCCGATGGCGCTCGTCACCGGGACGGTCTGCATCGGCCTGCTGCGCGCGAGCTACGAGAGCGCCACGCGCACCGCCTTCAAGCTGGCCGGCGTCCGGCGTCGCGTCATCCTCGTCGGCGACGCCTCGCATCTGGCCCACCTGCATCGCCTGCTCGGCGCCGACCGTGGCGGCATCGAGTACCGCTTCGTCGGCGCGGTCGCCCCGTCGGCCGAGGGCGTGCCGGTGCCCGTGCTGGGGCGCATCACGGCGCTTGCCGGCATCCTCGCCGAGCACGACGACGTGGACGAGCTGATCGTCGCCGAGTCAGACCTCTCGGAGAAGCAGCTCCAGGACGTCGTTGAGATCGCGCACCGCCGCGGCGTGCTGGTGCGCATCGCGCCGCGCACGACGGAGGTGCTGCGCGAGAAGGGCGAGTACGTGCCCGGCCAGGCGACCCCGCTGTTCGAGGTGCGCCCGCCTGCCTTCGCCGGTGCCGACTGGGCGGTGAAGCGCACCTTCGATGTCGCCGTCAGCGTGCTGATCGTGCTGCTCGGGCTGCCGGTCTGGCTGGCGATCGCCGCCGCGGTGAAGCTCACCTCACGCGGCCCGGTCTTCTACCACGACCGGCGCGTCGGCCTGGGCGAGCGCGAGTTCGGGATGATCAAGTTCCGCACGATGGTGCACGGCGCCGCGGCGATGCAGGCGGCGTTGGAGGCGATGAACGAGGCCGACGGCGCGTTGTTCAAGATCAAGGACGATCCGCGCGTGACGACGGTCGGCAGCTTCCTGCGCCGCTTCTCGCTCGACGAGGTCCCGCAGGTGCTGAACGTGCTGCGCGGCGAGATGAGCCTGGTCGGGCCGCGGCCGTTGCCGCTGCGCGACTTCCTGCAGCTCGAGGAGTGGCATCGCAAGCGCTACCACGTGCTGCCCGGCATGACCGGCCTCTGGCAGATCTCCGGCCGCTCGTCGCTGTCGTTCGACGATCTCGTGCGGCTCGACTTCTACTACCTCGACAACTGGTCGATCTGGCTCGACATCTCGATCCTGGCCAAAACCCTCCCGGCCGTCGTCGCACGCCGGGGCGCCTACTGAGCCGGATTCCGGTGCCCGGCGCGTGCGGTGCCCTCCGCTCGGACTCACCAGGCCGCTTCCCGCCCGAGGTCTCGGCGGTGCGCTCCGCGCCCCGGCCGCAGCGCCCGGGCTTCCAGCCCGACCACTGCAACCATGGCACGTCCTGACGGCCCGATCGGGTGCCCCGCGGGCACGCCTGGCACCGGAATCCGGCTAGGCTCCTCCGGGTGAAGCCCCCGAAGATCCTTGCGGTCGCCTCCGCGGTCGACCTCGACTTCCGTTACGGCTGCACGCCCGCGTGGTGGCAGCTCTGGAAGGGCCTCTACGAGGCCGGCTGCGACGTGATCGTCACGCCGTACCGGGGTCGCGCTGTCGAGTCGCCGTGGTGGCGCACCGCGCCGAACCCCTGCTACGCCGAGGGCGAGAGCTTCGCGCGGGCGCGCGCCGCGGTGGCGCGACTGAAGGGCGACAAGCTGATCCGCCGCGCCGAGGAGAACCCGGCGGACTCCGCCGTCGACAAGGCGCTGCGCGAGGTGATCTGGCGCTGGGTGACGCCGCGCTGGGAGAAGCACCTGTCGGAGCTGCTGGCCAAGGAGAAGGACGTCGATGCGGTGATCGTCTTCACCGTGCCGATGAGCCACATCCGCGGCATCCCGACGACGCTGCGCGAGAAGTTCGACGTGCCCGTGATCTTCTACGACGGCGACGTGCCGATGAGCCTGCCCGAGTTCGGCGGCATGGACACCGGGTTCAACTACTACCACGGTGCCGATCCGTCCGAGTACGACCTGCTCGTCTCCAACAGCGAGGGCGGCCTGCCGCGCCTGCTGGAGCTGGGCGCCCGCCGGGCCGAAGCTGTCTTCTGGGGAGCCGACCCCGAGTTCTTCCGGCCCTTGCCCGTGGAGAAGGACCTGGATGTCTTCTTCTACGGCTACGGCGACAAGTTCCGCCGCGAGCTGGTGAAGGAGCTCGTGGGCGAGCCGAGCCGCCGCCTCGCCGGCGAGGTCGACTTCGCGCTGGGTGGCGGCGACTTCCGCGGCGACACCGGCCTCGCGCGCGAGCTCGGCACGATCCCGTTCAACGCGTTCTCGCCGGCGATCTCGCGGGCGCGCATCAATCTCAACATCACGCGCCGCTCGCATGCGACCGTGCCCTTCTCGTCCACCTGTCGCCCGTTCGAGCTGGCGGCGGCCGGCGCCTGCGTGGTGAGCGGCCCGCACGAGGGCATCGAGCGCTGGTTCGAGCCGGGCAAGGAGATCGTCGTCGTTGGCGATGCGAACGAGGCTGTCGCCACCTACCGCGAGCTGCTGGCCGACCCGGGGCGCTGCGCCGAGCTGGGCCGCGCCGCCCGCGAGCGCGTCCTCGACGAGCACACGTACGTGCACCGCGCGCGCCAGCTGCTGCGTCTTGCCGGGATCGACGTGCCGGCGGGTTCCCGTGGCTGAGCCGACCGCTCTCGCCCCGCTCGCGCCGCTCGCCTCGCTGCGTCGGCTCGCCATCGTCCCGGCGTTCAACGAGGAGCGCTCGGTCGGCGACGTGATCGCTGAGATTCACGCCTTCGACCCGGGCTTCGATGTCGTCGTGATCGACGACGGCTCGCGCGACCGCACCTCGGCTGCCGCCCGCGCCAAGGGCGCCCACGTGCTGACGCTGCCCTTCAACCTGGGCATCGGCGGAGCCGTCCAGACCGGCTTCCTGTTCGCCTGGGAGCAGGGCTACGAGCTGGTGGTGCGCTGCGACGGCGACGGGCAGCACGACCCGGCGCAGCTGCCGCTCGTGCTCGCACCGGTGCTCGCAGGCGAAGTCGATGTCTGCGTCGGCTCGCGCTTCGTCGGCGAGGGCGGCTACCGCTCGTCGCGGGCACGTCGCGTCGGCATCCGCGTGCTCGCCTGGAGCGTCTCGCGCATCGTCGGCCAGCGCGTCACCGACACGACCTCCGGCTTCCAGGCGCTCAATCGCTCGGCGATCTGCCTCTTCGCCGCCGACTACCCGCACGACTACCCCGAGGTCGAGGCGACGGTGATGCTGCACAAGCACGGCCTGCGCAGCTGCGAGGTGCACGTCACGATGCGCGAGCGCCAGGCCGGCGTCTCCTCGATCACGACGCTCCGCTCGATCTACTACATGGTCAAGGTGCTGCTCTCGATTGGCATCGCCATCTTCCGGCGCAACGCGGTGCCGCTGCCATGACCCCTGTTGCGATCACCATTGCCGCGGCCGTCGCCTCGATCGGCCTGATGGCCGTCGTGCTCGAGCTGATCCGCAGCCGGCGCCTGCGCGAGCGCTACGCGCTGCTGTGGCTGCTCGCCGGCGTCGTGCTGCTCGTGTTCAGCAGCTGGCGCGATGGCGTCAACACGATCGCCTCGTGGGTCGGCATCCGCACCTACCCGCCGGCAGTGCTGTTCGCCATCGCGGCGCTCTTCTTCTTCGCCGTGCTGCTGCACTACGCCACGGTCATCTCGCGCCTCTCCGACGAGAACATCACGCTGGCGCAGAAGCTGGCGCTGCTCGAGAGCAGGGTCAGCGAGGTCGAGGACGACGCCGGCCGCTCGGCTGCTCGGCCTGCGGGTGACGGAGACTTCGCGGCCTAGTCGGCCGTCGAAACGTCCACGCGCACAGGCTTCAGGAACTGGAGGACGTCGCCCTTCGTCGGGTCGTCCAGCCAGTTCGCCAGGACACCCACGGAGTACCACCAGGTGCCGGCGCCGGGCGAGTCGGTCAGGCGTAGCTCGCGCGTTGTCGTCACCTCGTGCAGGTTCGTCACCTCCTGCAGGTCGGCGATCATCGAGCAGTCGGCGGTGCCGCCGCTGGACTGGCAGATCACCGGATCGACATTCGAGCGCAGCACCTTGAACCAGACGTGGATGCCGGCCGTCGCAGGGGGCGTCCAACCGAGGGTGACGACGCCGGTCGAGGTCGCGCTTGCAGTCGGTGCCGGGGCGGTGATGGTGACGTAGGTGCCGTTCGTGAAGTACTTGACGGCCTTGGCCCTGGGCAGATGCGGCGCCGCCGCGATCAGTAGCAGTGGCAGCACGAGGAGGACGGCGGCCGTGCACCCCAGGGAGAGCCTCGGTGCAGGCAGCTTCCGTGCTGGCAGGGCGGCCCCGCTCGCGGCCAGCCGTTGCCCGATGCCGGGAACCAGCAGCGGGATCCCGGTCGCGAGCAGCAGATAGGCCGGGAGCGCGGGCATCAGGAAACGGAAGAAGCTGCCCGAGTCGACGGTGGCGTACTGGTTCGAGCCCTTGATGAGGAAGAACGCCGCGAACCAGCCGACCACGAGGGCCGCTGCCGGACGCGATCTGCGCAGGAGCGCGGCTGCCCCGATGAACGGCAGCACCTGGTAGACACGCGTGCTCCAGAAGTACTCGCGCAGCGCGATCAGGTTCTGGTCGATCAGGTGCCAGTTCAGGTGGACGTAGCTCGTCCCGACCACTGCGCCGATCACCGAGGGAGGCGTTGGCAACGAGAGTCCTGCACCGGCGGCGAGGGCGTGCGTTCCCAGCGCGAACAGCGGCAGCTCGCCGAGTCCGCGCTGCTTCCAGACGGCCAGCGTGACAATGGCCGGCGCGAGCACCGCTGCGAACAGCAGCGCCTGGCCGACTCGCCGCGCGAACAGGAACGCGAGAGCGGCGCCGACGAGGAAGAGCGAGTTTACTGGCTTGATCGAGATCGCGAAGCCGACGACCAGTGCGGCGAGCGCCGTGTCGGCGCGCGCGCGCGTCTCGAGCGAGCGCAGGATCAGGGCTGTGCCGGCGAGCAGCGTCACCATCGATGGGAAGTCGGCGAGCCCCGTCAGTCCCAGCGCCTGGGGCAGGAACTGCTCGATCCAGCGCTCGTGATACCG
>CANNRA010000142.1 GCA_947507735.1 Actinomycetota bacterium | reverse complement strand
TGGCACCCGGGGCACCGCGCCCGCGGCCTCGCGGCCTGTCCCTGCTAGACGGCGGCGGTACGGGCCAGCTCGGCGGCCTCGTCCAGGGCGAGCGCCTCGGCCTCGTCGCCGACGGGCGGCGAGAGGAACTGCACGTGGTTGGCGACGACCTCGACTGCGGTGCGCCGCTTGCCGTCCTCTTCCCACGAGCGGGTGCGGATGCGGCCGTCCACGGCCACGCGCCTGCCCTTCTCGAGGTAGCGCGCGCACACCTCGGCCTGGCGATTCCAGGCGGCGACGCGGATGAAGTCCGCGCCCTCCTGGCCGGGGCGGTCGACGGCGAGCAGGAAGCTCGCCACGACCTTCTCCTCCCCGACCGGCTTCAACTCGACCTCGCTGGCCAGATTCCCGATCAGCGTCACGACGTTCATCTCTTCCAACCTCCTTGCCGCCTCTCGGGCGGCGTCCCATGTCGTCAGCACAGGCAACGTACGGCTGCTGGACGCACACGGGTGAGCCGAATCCGTGCCGGCTCGGAGGAGGCCGCGACCGAGAAGTGCGCACTCGGGGCGCTGGACGCGCTAACGTATGCCCTCGCATCGGGGTGTGGCGCAGCTTGGTAGCGCGCTCCGTTCGGGTCGGAGAGGTCCCCGGTTCGAATCCGGGCACCCCGATAGGGATCGCGGCGGGTAGCCCACGGGCCACCCGCCGCGGCCAATCTCCGCGTTTCGAGCCGTCGTCGCGCTAGGCGAAGCGGCGCGCCCGCGGCCACAGCAGCGCCGCCGAGAAGAGCACCACGCCGACGGCCGCACCCCCGCTGACGATCAGCTGGGGCGACGCCAGCCCCGTGACGCCGGCCGCCAGCGCGTAGCCGAGCGGCATCAGCCCGATCGAGCCAAAGAAGTCGAGGCTGATCACGCGCGCGAGCAGGCGCTCCGGCACCAGCTCCATCAGCGTCGTCTCCCAGATCGCGATGCCGAAGCCGACGAAGAGGCCTCGCACCAACTGCAGCGCGAGCGCGCCCTCGAACCATGGCATCAGCCCGATGCCCACCACGCCGAGGCTGTTGGCGATCCACATGGCGTACGACACCACCGCCCGATTGCGTCGCGGCACAAACGTCCCGAAGGCGAGCGCGCCCGCGATCATTCCCGCGCCCATCACGCTCGCCAGCGCGCCGTAGCCGCCGGCGCCACGCCCCCACTCGCCCTGCACGAGCACGGGCAGCAGCACCTGGAACGGCGCCACCTGGATCATCAGGAGCAGCGACGACGCGGCGATCGTGATCCAGACGAACGGGACGCCTGCCACGTAGCGGAACCCGTCGGCGAGCTCGCTGCGGGCGCTCTCGCGCGGGGCCGAGGGCAGGCGGCGCGGGCTGGCGAGCAGCAGCAGGCCGGAGGCGACGAGGAACGATGCGGCGTCGAGCACGAAGACGGCAGCCGACCCGACCGGCGCGTAGAGGGCCGCCGCGATGCCGGGCCCGATCAGCAACGAGCCCTGGCGGGCGATGCCGACCAGCGCGTTCGCGGAGGCGAGCAGCGGCGACTCGACGACGAGCGGCACCATGCCCCCGAAGGCCGGGATGAAGAAGCCCTCGCCCAGCCCGACCAGCACCGCGAAGGTGAGCAGCAGGTCGAAGCTGAGGTGCCCCGTGGCGTCGAGGCCGGCGAGCGCGGCAACGGCCAGGCAGCGCCCGACATCCGAGGCGACCATCAGGCGGCGACGGTCGTAGCGGTCGGCCAGCACCCCGCCGATCAGCAGCGTTGCCACGGTCGCGAGGGCCTGCGCCGCCAGCACGTAGCCGAGCGAGCTCGCCTGACCGGTCAACGTGTAGGTGCGCCAGCCGAGCGCCACGGTGAACGCCGCGTTGCCGACCAGCGAGACGGCCTGGCCCGAGAAGAAGAGCCGGAAGTCACGGCTGCGCAGCGCGTGCAGCGCCCGCGTGCGGTCACCGCTCAGACCCGTGCCCGTGTCCTTCGTCACGATGACCCGGAGGCTATCCTTGCTGGCGGTGAGCGACCAGATCCGTCTCGGGTGCGTGCAGATGACCAGTCGCGCCGACAAGGCGGCGAATCTGGCGCAGGCCGAACGCCTGGTCGCGCGGGCCGCGCGTGAGGGCGCCGACGTCGTCGTGCTGCCCGAGAAGTGGAACGGCATCGGGACGGCGGACGACTACCGTGCCCTGGCCGAGCCGCTCGACAGTGGCGCGTCGGTGGCAGCGATGGCCGAGTGGGCGCGCCGGCACGGCATCGTGCTGGTCGGAGGGTCGATCACCGAGCTGCCGGTGGGCGGCGGCAAGCTGCCCAACACCTGCTGCGTGTTCGATCGCGACGGCACGCGCGTCGCCGTCTACCGCAAGGTGCATCTCTTCGACGTCGATGCGGGTGGCGTCACCTACCGCGAGTCCGACTCCGATGCGGCCGGCTCGGAGATCGTGGTGGCCGAAGCGGGCGGCCTGCGGATCGGCCTGAGCATCTGTTACGACGTCCGCTTCCCCGAGCTCTACCGCATCCTCGCCCTCCGGGGCGCACGGCTCCTGACCGTGCCTGCGAACTTCGCGCCCGCGACCGGCAAGGATCACTGGGAGCCGCTGCTGCGCGCCCGCGCGATCGAGAACCAGTGCTGGCTGGCCGCACCCGCTCAGGTGGGGCAGGTGTTCCCGGACAAGCCGCCGGCGTACGGGCGGTCGCTGATCGTCGACCCGTGGGGCGTGGTCGTTGCGCAGGCGGGAGACGAGGAGACCGTCATCGTTGCCTCGCTGGACATGGCCCGGCAGGACGCGATCCGCGAGCGGCTGCCGGCGCTCGGGCACCGTCGCCCCGACGCCTACCGCTGGCCCGCCGGTGGCGCCGCGTGACGCTGCGCGCCGTCCTCTTCGACGTCGACTTCACGCTGTCCCGGCCCGGCCCGGCGCTCGGGCCGGACGGCTACGCAGCGCTCGGCCTGCGCCACGGCCTGGCCCTCGACACCGCCCGCCACGAGCAGGCTCGCACCGCCGCACTCGAGCGCTTCCGCTACCCCGACGACTTCCGCCACGACGACGCGCTCTGGGTGGATTTCACCGAGGACATCATCCGTGGCCTCGGCGGCAGCGGGCCCGCCGTCTCGGCCTGTGCCAGCGACATGGTGCAGGCCTGGGAGCAGCACGCCAACTTCGCGCTCTACGACGACGCGGCGCCCGTGCTGGGCGAGCTGCGCCGCAGCGGCCTGCGCATCGGTCTCATCTCCAACACCGGTCGCGACCTGCCCGCCTTCGTCCGCCACCACCGGCTCGACGTGGACATCGCTATCGGCTCGCGCGCGCACGGGCGCACCAAGCCGCACCCATCGATCTTCGAGGCGGCCCTCGAGGCGCTGGACATCGAGCCACACGAGGCCGTGATGGTCGGCGACTCGCTGCACGACGACATCGGCGGCGCAGCCCGGCTCGGCATCCCCGCAGTGCTGCTCGACCGCGACGGCCGGCACCCCGGCGTGACGCCGCGCATCGACGACCTCTACGGGCTGTCGGCGCTGCTCGGCCTCGCCGCCCGGAGGTAACGCAGCCGCCCCTGACCAAGCGCGATGCCGGCCAGCACGACCGCGGCGCCCAGGGGCTCGTTCCAGCGCAGGTGCTCGCCGAGCAGTGCGATGCCGGCCACCGTCGAGACGACAGGGATCACGTAGGTGACGGTCGACGCGGTCGTTGTCCCGGCTGCGCGCAGCACCGCGTACTGCAGGACGTAGGCGAAGCCGGTGCCGAGGGCGCCGAGCGCCGCCACGGCCAGCAGCGAGCGCGTCGAAACGTGTGACGGCAGGTCGGTGGTGAGCGGCGTGAACACCGCCAGACAGACCGCGGCGCACGCGATCTGCGCGAACGACAGGGCAAGGCCCGAGTGCTCCAGCGACGTCACGTGGCGCCGCATGTACGGGTAGCCGAGGCCGTAACACATCGCCGCCGCCAGCCCTGCCAGGTTGCCCCACAGGCTCTGCCCGCCCAGGTTGCTCCACGGGCCGAGCACCACGATGACGCCTGCGAATCCGACCAGCAGGCCCGCTACCCGGCCGCGCGTCGGCCGCTCCTCCGGGAAGGCGATGAGCACGACGAGCAGCACGAACAGCGGTGTCGTGCCGTTCCAGATGCCCGCGACGATCGATGACACGCGCGTCTCCGACCAGGCGTAGAGCGTCATCGGGACGCTGTTGAAGAGCGCCGACACGATGAGCAGGTGCACCCAGGCGCGGCGTGTCCGCGGCAGCGACTCGCGTCGCACGACGACGATCGCCCCCAGCACGACGCTGCCCACCACCATCCGGCCGAACGACACCTGGATCGGGTCGAGCGTCTCGTTGCCCACCTTCATCAGGACGAACGAGAGGCCCCAGATCAGCGAGAGCAGCGAGAACTGGGCCTGCCACGGCACGGTGCGACCACCCCGGCCGGACGCACCTCTTGTCACAGCGCGCTCGCTCATCCAGAGGTGAAACGTACGGGTTGCGCCCACGGTGCGATCGCCAGTGCCGCCGGGACGGCCGTCGCTCCCGCTAGCCTCCGGCAGTGCGCAACCGGCTCGTCTGGACGCTCGGCCTCGGCGCATTCGGCCTCGCGTTCTCGATCACGACGACGTCGGCGTATCTGGCGCCGCTGCTCGAGCGCTTCACCGACTCGCGCACCGTGATCTCCGGGATCATCGCCGCGGAGGGGATCTTCGCTCTCGGCATGTCGCTCGTGATCGGGCCGTGGAGCGACTCGTTCCACACGCCGCTCGGCCGCAGGCGCCCCTTCATGCTGGTGGCGCTGCCCGGCCTCGCCGGTGCGCTCGCCCTGATGGGGCTGATGCCGAACCTCTGGACGACGACGGTCGTCGTGCTCGCCTTCTACGTCGCCTACTACGTCTACGAGCCGCCCTACCGCGGCCTCTACCCCGACCTGCTGGACGAGTCGATGTTCGGGCGGGCCCAGGGCGTGCAGCACCTCCTGCGCGGGGCGGCGCTCGGCATTGTGCTGATCGCGGGCAGCCAGCTCTTCGACATCTGGCACGCGGCGCCGTTCATCCTCGCGGCCGGCGTCACGGTCATTGCCTGCGGCGTGCCGGTCGCGTGGGTGCGCGAGGAGATCGGCCAGGGCGAGCGCGTCTACACCGGCGTGGGCGCCTACCTGCGCACCAGCTGGACGGTGCTGAGGGAGGAGGAGCTGGTGCGCCGCTTCCTGCTCGCCAATGCGCTGTGGGAGGGGGCGTTCGCCGCGGCGCGCACCTTCGCCTTCCTCTACGTGACGAAGGGCCTGCACGAGCCGTCGTCGACGGCCACCGGCGTGCTCGGCTGCGTCGCGGTCGGCTACGTGATCGCGGCGATCATCTCGGGTCGGCTGGGCGACAAGTTCGGGCTGGCGCCGGTCATCTTCGGCGCAGCCATCGTCTACGCGGGCGGCCTCTTCGGGGCCGGCTTCGCCGACACGTGGCATCCCGCGTACTACGCCGTGATCATCCCCGTCGCGGTTGCGGCGGGCACGGTGATGACGCTGTCGTGGGGACTGCTGTTCAAGCTGATGCCGGCGCACCGGCGCGGTGCGATCGCCGGGCTCGCACTGGGCACCAAGGGCATCGGTCTGCTGTTCACGGTTGTTGCCGGCGTCGCGATCGACGCCTTCTCGTCGACCTTTGCCAAGACCGACGGCTACCAGGTGCTGTGGCCGCTGTGCGCGATCCCGATCGCGCTGTCGGTGCCGCTCGTCGGCTCGTTGCTCGGGCGCGAGCGGCCTACCGACACAGGAGCGCACGAGGCGTTGCGAGAATGAAGCCCCACAGCTTGCCCTGGACGATCATGAACGCCGTCGAGGAGCCCAGCTCCTCGTGCACCAGCACGTCGTAGGCGGTGCACGTGCGGAAGCCGAGTCCCGGGAAGGCGGCCCGGACGCGCGCCTCGGGGTCGCCGAGCGTCAGGCCGTTCGGTGTGCGCCACCCTGGCGGGCTCCACAGCGTGAACACCGCCGCTACGTGGCCGTGTTGCAGCTCGACGCCGATGCCCTGCGGCGAGAACGGCTTGACGTTGTAGTACCAGGTCTCCCAGGCGCAGCCGGTGCAGCGGCCGAACCCGGCGCCGAGCAGCGTCCGCACCCGCGCCGCCGTCATGCCCAGGCGCACGCCGCCGAGGCTTGCCCCCGGCACCAGCACGCCGTGGAGCGGG
>CANNRA010000141.1 GCA_947507735.1 Actinomycetota bacterium | reverse complement strand
GGGGCCAGGCCCGGCGCAGGCTCGTCCTCGCGGCGCACCCTGCAGGCCGCCAGCGGCAGCTCCGGACACGGCTCCGGCGGCGCCCCGGCGGTCGAGCGGCGGAGCGGATCGGCAAGCCCATACCCGAAGTAGACGTCCGCCACGCTGCCGCGCGCCGACGCCTCCCCGGCGAAGAAGCCCGCGTCACGGAGCCAGGCTTCCACCACGGCGAGCGCACCTGCAGCTTCCCTCACTTCGAGCACATCGACACGCTACCGCCTGCCCCACCAACGCACCCCTACCCTGCACCCGGGGCGGTACCATTCCGTCCTCGTGCGCAAGGCCCTCCTCGTCGCCCTGGTCGGGCTCGCCGTCATCCCGCAGGCGCACGCCGCCACCGAGCGAGCCACCCTCGCGGTCACGCCCTCGGTGTTCTCACCGCAGGCCGGCCGCACCGAGATCGACGCGCGGCTGGCGAAGCCGGCGCCGCTCGGGCTGCAGATCAGCTCGGCCAGCGGCACGGTGCTGGGCTGGCTGCGCAGGGAGGCGCCCCGCACGGCGCTGGTGCTGGACTGGCGCGGCCTGCTCGCCGGCCGCCGGCTGCCGGACGGCGACTACCGGCTGGGCCTCGTCTCGCGCGGGAAGCTGCTGCGCCAGGCACCGTTCCGCATCGACACCACCGCACCGAGCTTCAGCCATCTGCGCATCGTCAACGGCGGCGCCCCCTACGCCGGCGACGGCCCGCTGCTGGCCACCGTCACGCCGAACGGCGACGGCGTGCGCGACCGCGCCACGATCCGCTTCACGCTCAGCGAGGCAGCCTCCGTCGTCTTCGACGGCGCAACCACAACGAAGACGGCGAAACCGGTGTTCGAGGCGCGCTTCGACCTCCCGGCCGGGCCGTCGAGCTACGACTGGCTGCCGCCGCCCGACCTGGGCCCGCGCAGCTACCTGATCCGGATCTCGGTCACCGACGACGCGGGCAACCGGCGCAGCCTGGGTCGCCTGACGGCGGCGAGCAAGCGTGAGCGCGGGCCGGTGGTGCGCATCCAGGGTGTCGATGCGGCGTTCACGCTCGCGAGCGCGGCCCCCGGCGCCCGCGCCAGCCTCCGCGTTGCCACCGACGCAGCCTCGTTCACGCTGCAGCTGTTCCGGGCGCAGAGCGACCCGGGCCAGACCATGCCCGATAACGCCATGGTGGGCGTTGCGGTCGGCCCCGCCGAGACGATCAACTGGCGCGAGCACCGCGACGCCCCCGGCGACATCCAGGTCGTCGTGCCACAGGTCGCCTCCGGCATCTACTTCGCGAAGCTCGTCGCCGCCGACGGCCGGATCGGCTTCGCCCCGCTCATCGTGCGCCCCACCCTGCTGGGCGAGCACCGGATCGCCGTCGTGATCCCGACCAACACGTGGCAGGCCTACAACTTCTACGACGCCGACGGCAACGGCTGGGGTGACACCTGGTACGCGGGCGGGCCACCGCCCCCCATCGATCTGACGCGCCCGTTCCTGCGGCGTGGCGTCCCGGCGTTCTTCCGCCGCTACGACATGCCGTTCCAGCAGTGGCTGGTCGAGCACAGCATCACGGTGGACACGATCACCGATGACGAGCTGGAGACCTCGACCGCGGCAGGCCTCGCCTCGACCTACGACCTGATCGTCTTCCCGGGCCACCACGAGTACGTCACCGACCGCGAGCTGGCCGCCGTCACCGGCTTTCGCGACCGCGGCGGCAACCTGCTGTTCCTGTCGGCCAACAACTTCTTCTGGCGCGTCGAGCGCACCGGCCAGCTGCTGCGCCGCACCCGCCAGTGGCGTGACCTCGGCAGGCCCGAGGCTGCCCTGATCGGCATCCAGTACCGCGGCAACGACGAGGGCCACCGGCAGGCGCCGTTCATCGTGCGCGACACGACCTCGGCACCGTGGGTCTGGGAGGGCACCGGTCTCACTGCCGGCTCGCCGATCGGCATCGACATCGGCGGCTACGGCACCGAGATCGACGGCACCTCGCCGGCTTCGCCGCCCGGAACCATCGTGCTCGCCGAGGTGCCCGACCTGCTCGGCCCCGGCAAGACGGCGCAGATGTCCTACTACGAGACGCCGCAGGGCGCCCGGGTGTTCGCGGCCGGCACGCTGGACTTCGGCGGCTCGGTGCTGCACCAGCCGCAGGACCGGCTGCTGCAGAACATCTGGGCCCGGCTCGCGCAGCCCTAGCTCGGGCCGAGCCGCGCGCTGTACGCGCGGCGGTACACCTGCTTGGCGCTCTCGATGGCGCTCACGTAGTGCCGCGTCTCCGAGAAGCGGATGCCGCCGCCGTCGGCAAGCCAGCCGTCCACGTTCGACTGACCCGCGTTGTAGGCCGCCAGGGCGGTGCGCTCGTCGCCGTACTTGTCCAGCAGATGCCGCAGGTACCAGGAGCCGTAGCGGACGTTGAGCTCGGGCTCGTAGAGGTCGCCGTCGCGGTAGCCGCTGCCACCGGTACGCAAGGCGATGCCGCGGGCGGTGGACGGCAGCAGCTGCATCAGCCCGACCGCGCCGGACGGCGAGACGACCCTGGGCCGGAAGCGGCTCTCCTGGTAGATGACCGCGGCGAGCAGGGCCGGGTCGAGCTCGTAGTGCCCTGCGTGCCCGCGCACGATCGCGTCGTAGCGCAGCGGGTAGCGGACGCGATCGATCAGCCGGTCAGAGGTGCCGGTGAGCTCGAGGAGACCCGTAGTCAGTGCGAGTGCGAGTGCGACTCCGACGAGCAGCAGTCGCAGTCGTCCGCGACGGGCTCGGCGCTGTCGCCGGCGCGCTTCCGCAGCTCGCCGAGCACGGTCACGACCCACCTGTCGAGCTCCTTCAGCGATCCCGCGTTCACGTACGCGAAGTCCGCGCGTGCTGCCTTCTCCGTCTCCGGCAGCAGCCTGCTCTCGCGGCCGTCGTTCGTCACCGCGGTGCGCGCCCAGCGCAGGTCCGGCGGTGCCGTCACGACCACGACTGCGTCGAACATCGCCTCGGAGGCGACCTCGTACAGCAGCGGCACCTCGGTCACGCAGATGCTCGGATGCTTCGGTTCCGCTGCCAGCTCCTCTCGCCATCTCAGATAGGCGAGTTCCACGCGCGGATGCAGGAGTCCTTCGAGCCAGGCCAGCTCGGCCGGATCGGCGAAGACGATCTCGGCGATCGCGGGCCGGTAGATCTGGCCGATGTCATCGAAGACCGTGTCGCCCCAGCGCTCGCGCACCGCAGCGATCACCATGGCGTCGCTGCGAAGCATGGCGTGGACGATCTCGTCTGAGGAGATCGTCGCAGCGCCATGCTTCGCAAACGCCTTCAGCGCCTCGCTCTTGCCGGCTCCAATACCACCGGTGATCGCGACGTTGAGCAGAGCGGTACTAGCTGTTGTCGCCCGCGGCCTCGGCTGCAGCTGCAGCCTCCGCGCGCTGTGCCTCGGCGAACGCCTCGGCGATCGGGCCGGACGGCGCACCCTGCGACTCGCGCTCGCGGGGCGGACGCGGCTCGCGGCGGGGCGGTGCCTGACGCGGCACGTCGTCGCCGCTGAAGATCTCCTCCGTCAGCACGATGGGCGGTGCGTCACCCTCCTCACCGTCACCGGATGCCCGCTTGAGCGAGAGGGAGAGACGGCGGCGCTCGGCGTCGATCTCGATGATCTTGGCCTGCACCTCGTCACCCTGCGAGACGACCTCGCGCGGGTTCTCGACGTGATGCTGGGCGAGCTCGGAGATGTGGACGAGGCCCTCGACGCCCGGCAGGATCTCGACGAACGCGCCGAACGTGACGACCTTCGTCACCTTGCCGGTGACGACGTCGCCCTCGGCGTGGGTGTCGATGACCTGCTGCCACGGATCGGTCTGCGTCTGCTTGAGGCCGAGCGAGATGCGCTGGCGCTCGCGGTCGATGTCGAGCACCTTGACCTGGACGGTCTGGCCGATCTCGAGCACCTCGGACGGATGGTTGACGTGGCTCCACGAGAGCTCGGAGATGTGGATGAGGCCGTCCATGCCGTCGAGGTCGACGAAGGCGCCGAAGTCGACGATGTTGGAGATCTGGCCGTCCACGACGTCGCCCGGATTGAGACGGTCGAGAATCGCCTGGCGCATCTCCTTGCGCTCGTCCTCGAGGACGGCACGGCGGGAGAGCACCACGTTGTTGCGGGAGCGGTTGAGCTCGATGACCTTGCAGCGGAGCTCCTGGCCGAGGAACTCGTCCAGGTCCTGCACGCGGCGAATGTCAACAAGCGAAGCGGGCAGGAAGCCGCGCACGCCGAGGTCGAGGATGAGGCCGCCCTTGACGACCTCGATGACACGGCCGTTGACCGGGTCACCCGACTCAGCAGCCACTTCGATCGCCTTCCAGGCGAGCTCGAAGCGGGCGCGCTTCTTCGAAAGGATGAGGCGCCCTTCGGCGTCCTCCTTCGTCATCACGAGCGCGTCGATCTCGTCGCCGACGTTGACCTCGTCGGCCGGGTTCACGGAGCGCCGGATGGAGAGCTCGGAGACGGGGATGACCCCCTCCGACTTGTAGCCGATGTCGACGAGGACTTCGTCCTTGTCGACGCGCACGACCACGCCGTGCACCACTTCCCCCTCGTTGATCGTGGGGAACGTTGCGTCGTAATCCGGGACCAGCGTGCCGTCGGGGCCGATGATCCAGACGCCTTCAGCCAGGCGCGGGTCGTTGTTGATGTCGATCGTTTCGTTTGTCATAGAGGACTGGGGAGTATAGCTGCCGCTGGCAGGCCCCTTAGCCCTTCGCGTCAGCCCAGGTGTCCCCGGAGCCGACGTCGACCGCAAGCGCAGGGTCAAGCGGATAGGCCCCGCACAGCTCCTCGCGCAGAATAGCGGTGGCAACCGTGCGCTCGACGTCGGGCGCTTCGACGAGCAACTCGTCGTGGATCTGCAGCACGAGGCGGCTGCGCAGGCCCTCGGCGGCGAGCCGGCGGGCGATCCGCACCATCGCCACCTTGATGATGTCGGCGGCGGTGCCCTGCATGACGGTGTTCACGGCGAGGCGCTCACCGAGGGCGCGCGTCTGCCGGTTCTGGACGCGCAGCTCGGGAATGGCGCGGCGGCGGCCGAGCAACGTGGTGACGAAGCCGTCGCGCTCGGCTTGCTCGACCGTGCGGGCGATGAACTCCTGGACGAGCGGGAAGCGGGCGAGATAGGCGTCGATGTAGGCCTTCGCCTCGTCGATCGGGATGTCGAGCTGGTCGGCGAGGCCGAAGGCCGAGATGCCGTAGATGATCCCGAAGTTGACGGCCTTGGCGCGGTTGCGCTCCTCCTTGGTCAGCTCCTCCTGCGGCTTGCCGAGGATCTCGGCGGCGGTGGCAGCGTGCACGTCCTCGCCGCGGGCGAAGGCCTCGCGCAGGCGCGGCTCGCCGGAGACGTGCGCGAGGATGCGCAGCTCGACCTGGCTGTAGTCGGCCGAGACGAGCACGTGGCCCTCGTCGGCGACGAAGGCGCTGCGGATCTCGCGGCCGAGCTCGGTGCGGATCGGGATCGCCTGCAGGTTCGGGTTGCTCGTCGAGAGGCGCCCGGTGGCGGCGACCGCCTGGTTGAAGGTGGTGTGCAGGCGGCCGTCACGCTCGGAGAGGAGGGCGGGCAGCGGCAGCAGGTAGGTGCCGACGAGCTTGGACAGCTCGCGCCACTCCTCGATCACCGGGATGATCGGGCTCTGCTCGCGCAGGCCACGCAGCACGCGGGCGTCGGTGGAGTAGCCGGTCTTGCCCTTGCGCCCGGCGGCGAGGCCGAGCTTCTCGAAGAGGATGCGTGCGACCTGCTGCGGCGAGCCGAGCGTGAACGGCTCCTCGGCGAGGGCGTGGGCCTGTAGCTCGAGCTCCTCGAGGCGTTCCTGCAGGCGGGCGGTGATCTCGCCCATGCGGTAGGTGTCGATGCGCACCCCGGCGTCCTCCATCGCGGCGAGCACCGGAGTCAGCGGCAGCTCGATCTCGCGGTAGAGCGGCTCGGAGCCGCGCTCGGCGACGCGAGCGGCCAGCACCGGGGCCAGGCGACGAGCCAGCTCGGCGCGGCGGGCAAGCGGGAGGTCGTCGCCCTCGGCCGGGTCGAGCGCGATCTCGATGCCCTGCTCGCGGGCGAGGTCGTCGAGGACGTACTCGGAGCGGCCGGGCTCGACGAGGTAGGCCGAGAGCAGCGTGTCCTCGGCGACGGG
>CANNRA010000140.1 GCA_947507735.1 Actinomycetota bacterium | reverse complement strand
TCCTCGCTGCGGCCGGTCAGGCGCATGTAGCGGAGCGTCTCCTCGTCCACCGGGAAGAAGCCGCAGGTGGCGCCGTACTCCGGCCCCATGTTGGCGATGGTCAGGCGATCGGCGAGCGGCAGGCCGACGAGCCCGTGGCCGTAGAACTCGACGAACTTGCCGACCACGCCGACCTTGCGCAGGATCTCGACGACGGTCAGCACGAGGTCGGTGGCGGTCGCGCCCTCGGGCAGCTGGCCGTTCAGCTTGAAGCCGACGACCTTCGGCACGAGCATCGACAGGGCCTCGCCGAGCATCGCTGCCTCGGCCTCGATGCCGCCGACGCCCCAGCCGAGCACGCCCATGCCGTTGACCATCGTCGTGTGCGAGTCGGTGCCGACCAGCGTGTCGGGGAACGCCTGGCCGTTGCGCGTCTCGATGACGCGGGCGAGGTACTCGCAGTTGACCTGATGGACGATGCCGGTCTCCGGCGGCACCACGCGAAAGTCGCGGAACGCGGTCTGGCCCCAGCGCAGGAACTGGTAGCGCTCCTTGTTGCGCTGGTACTCGAGCTCCGTGTTGTGCGCCATGGCGCGGCCCGTCCCGAACTGGTCGACCTGCACCGAGTGGTCGATGACCAGCTCGACGGGGCAGAGCGGGTTGATCTTGGCCGGGTCGCCGCCCAGCGAGCGCATCGCATCGCGCATCGCAGCCAGGTCGACGACGGCCGGCACGCCGGTGAAGTCCTGCATCAGCACGCGCGCCGGCGTGAAGCCGATCTCCTGGCTCGGCTCGGCCGTCGCCACCCACTTCGCAACGGCTTCGACATCGGCAGCCGTGACCGCCTCGCCGTCCTCGCGCCGCAGCACGTTCTCGAGCAGGATGCGCAGGGTGTAGGGCAGCCGCCACACGTCGTATGTCGACTGGAGCGCCTCCAGCCGGAAGATCTCGTGGGAGGTGCCCCCGACGGACAACGTTGAGCGTGCAGAGAACGAGTTGGCCATGGGTCGATTGTCGCAAAAGCTCGCCGTTCCAGGATCAGTTCGGTTTCCGGCCTACATCCACACGGTGCGCAAACCGATAAGGACCGGACCATGACCATTCACGCCTTCCGTGAACGCCTCCTGCCCACCAGCATCCTGGTGGCCGGCAGCGGAGCGGGGCCGCTGCTGATGCACCTGGTCGGCGGCGACCCTGCACACTTCGCCGGCATCGTCCATTTCGCCGGCGTCGGCATCAGCGCAGTCACGGCTGCTGCGGCCGCCTATGCGCTGACCGTCCTCGGGCTGAGGCGCCAGGATGGGCGAACGGTGCTGGTCGGCACCGCGTTCTCGGTGATGGCGGCGCTGCTTGGGATCCACGGTCTCGCCACCCCCGGCTTCATCCTCGACGAGGGCTACGGCGTGATCTCCTTCACGGGTGCCGCAACGCTCCCGGTCGGCGGGGCGCTCTTCGCGCTGTCGGCACTGCCGGCGCTCCGGCGCCCGCGTGACCTGCGCAAGCTGCTGCTGCTCCAGCTCGGGGCGACCGCGTTCGTGGTCGGCATCGGCGTGCTGGGGATGGCGTTCCCGGAGGTGCTGCCGCGCGTGCCGAAGCCGGGCGGGACGATCGCGCTGACCGCGCTCGGCCTCGGCAGCGTCTTCTACACGCTGCTCGCCGCCCGCGCGCTCAAGACCTTCCTGCTCACACGGCGCAAGACCGACCTCGCGGTGGTGATCGGCATCGCCTGGCTGCTCGTGGCATTGCCGCCGTCGCTGGCGATGACGTACGCGCAGCTCGGCTGGTGGATCGGCCACTTCCTGGAGCTCGGCGGGATCATCCTGATCGGCACGGCCGTCGCCTGCGACCTGCTGCGCGGCGCCCAGTCGCGCCCGCTCGCCGGCGATCTGCGCGTCTCCGAGATCGTCGCGCAGGAGGAGGAGTTCCTCGGCGCGCGCGTGCGCGCCCTGATGCTGAAGCTGGCCGACAAGGACGCCTACACCGAGGAGCACACCCGTCGCGTTGCCCTCCTCGCGGTACGCCTCGGCGAGGACCTCGGTCTTGCACCGGGCCGGCTGCGGGCGCTCGCGCTCGGCGGGCTCCTGCACGACATGGGCAAGCTGCGCGTGCCGAACGCGATCCTCAACAAGCCGGGCAAGCTCGCTGACGACGAGTTCGCCGTCATCCGCAAGCACACGCTGTGGGGAGCCGAGCTGCTGCACGAGCTCGGCGGCTTCAGCGACACCGTGCACCGGCTGGTGCGCGATCACCACGAGCGGCTGGACGGCAAGGGCTACCCCGGCGCGCTGACGCACGAGCAGATTCCGCTCGACACGCGGATCATGACCGTCTGTGACGTCTTCGACGCATTGATCACGACGCGGGTCTACCGTGAGGCGTGGCCGGTCGAGCAAGCGCTGGCGTTGCTCCGGCGCGAGACGGGCGAGGCCTTTGACGCCCGCTGCGTTGCCTCGCTTGAACGGCTGCTGCGCGCCGATGGCCTGCTGGCGGCGGCTACGCCAGCGGACGGGCAGTTCGATCAGCTGTCGGCTGCTGCCTGACCGGCACAGCGCCGGGCCACCTGGCCACCAGGCGTCCACACTTCAGCCCAACAGCGCTTACACCACGGTCACAAATACATCGGACCGCGGGGGATAACCCTGTGGAACCTGTGGATATCTCCGTTAGGGAGCAGTATGCCGCCGCCGTCAGGCGGTGACGCCCATCGAGCGGAACTTGGCGCGGCGGGCGGCACGCCGCTCCTCCGGGCCCAGCGACTCGACGTCGGCCAGGCCGCGGCGCAGGGTCTCGCCCAGGCTAAATGCCGCCTCATCCCAGTTCAGCTGAGCGCCGCCACGCGGCTCGTCGACGATGCCGTCGATCACGCCCAGCTCAAGGCAGTGGCGAGCGTCCGGCTTCATCGCGGCGGCGGCCTTGCGTGCCTCGGCGCCGTCGCGCCACAGGATCTGCGCGCACCCCTCCGGCGAGATCACCGAGTAGATGGCGTGCTCCTGCATGTAGACGCGGTCGGCGATGGCGAACGCCACGGCCCCGCCCGACCCGCCCTCGCCGATCACGCACGCGGCGGTCGGCACGCGCAGGCGCGCCATCTGGGCCTGGCAGCGCGCGATCATGCCACCCTGCCCGTGCTGCTCGGCAGCAAGTCCCGGGTAGGCGCCGGGCGTGTCGATCAACGTGATCACCGGGAAGCCGAAGCGGTCGGCCAGCTCCATCACGCGCATCGCCTTGCGGTAGCCCTCGGGGTGCGCCATGCCAAAGTTGCGATGGACGCGCTCGGCGACGTCGCGACCCTTCTGGTGGCCGATCAGCGCGACCGTGCGGCCGTGGAAGCGGCCGATGCCGGCGACGATCGCCGGATCGTCGGCGCGGGCGCGGTCGCCGTGCAGCTCGGTCCAGTCGTCCATCAGGCGCTCGACGTAGTCGAGCGTGTAGGGGCGCTCCTGGTGGCGCGCCAGCTCGACGGAGAGCCAGATGTCGTCGCCCGCAGGCGCAGGCTCCTGCTCGAGCCGCTTCAGCTGCTTCTGCAGGCGCTTCAGCTCGCCCGAGACGGCGACGCCGCGCAGCAGCGGCAGGTTGCCGAGCTTGCCAAGGCGGTCGCGAATTCTCAACTCGTCGTCACTGGCCATGGAAGAGCCTCAGCACCTTTGCGAGATAGGGGCGCAGCTCGGCGCGCGGGAGCACGGCATCGAGGTGGCCGAGCCGGAAGTTGGACTCGGCGCGACCGAAGTCCTCGGGGAGCTTCTCCTTGGTGATGTTGCTGACGACGCGCGGGCCGGCGAACGACATCAGCGAGCCGGGCTCCGCGACCGTGATGTCGCCGAGCATCGCGAGCGACGCAACGACGCCGCCGGTGGTCGGATTCGTGATCACCGTGATCAGCGCCGAGCCGGCCGCGTGCAGCTCCTCGATCGCGACCACGGTCTTCGGCATCTGCATCAGCGAGAGGATGCCCTCCTGCATGCGCGCACCGCCCGACGACGGGATCGAGATCAGCGGGACACCCTTCTCGGCGGCGGCGTCGCAGGCGCGGGCGAACTTCTCGCCGACGGCGCTGCCCATCGAGCCACCGATGAAGCTGAAGTCCATCACCGCGAGCTCGCACGCGCGGGCATCGACCTGGGCCGACCCGATCACGATGGCGTCGCCCAGACCGGTTGCCATCTCGGCCTCGGCGATGCGGTCGGTGTAGGCGCGCAGATCGAAGAAGTTCAGCGGGTCGGCCGAGCGGACGTCGAGCGCCGCCTCCGTGAAGCTGCCGGGGTCGGCAAGCCAGGAGATGCGGTCGCGGGCGCGCATCGCAAAGTGGTGACCGCAGTGGCGGCAGACCCAGGCCGAGGCCCGTAGCTCGTCCTCGCGGTAATGCGAGCCACAGGCCGGGCAGGTATTGGGGTGGCGTTTACCCGCGGGCTGGTCCGGTGCCCCACGGTGCTCAATCGATACGTCGATGCGCTCCGCCACAGCAGAGAGTCTAGTCTCGCGAGCGCCTCGCGGGGCCGGGGATCACTCCGGCACCAGGGCGTCGAGGGCTGTGGCAAGCCCGGCAAGGCTCGGCAGCTGCCGCGCGACGGGCACTGTTGCCCGCTCGGCCTCGCGGTTGATCCACACCATCGGCAGCCCAAGCGCGGCCGCTGGCTGGGCGTCGTGGAAGAGGCTTGCACCGACGTGGACGTGACGTGCGGCATCGGCGTCGGTGCGCTCGGTGAAGGCGCGCCAGTGCCCGAGCGCCGGCTTGTACGAGCCGATCTCCGAGGCAACGACGAGCTCGTCGAACGGCACCCCGATCGTCGCGAGCGACGCCTCGATGTAGTCGCGATCGGTGTTCGAGAGGATGGCGATCCGCCAGCCGCGCTCGCGAACCGCGCTCAGCGACACCGGTACCTCGGGGAAGGCCCGCCAGCGGGGCAGCGAACGCGCAAGCGCGTCCCGCTCACCGTCCGGCAGCACCAGGCCCTCCTGCCCGGCCAGCGCGACGAGCGCCTCGGTCAGCACGGTGCGATACGGCAGCGCGCCCCCCACGCCGGCCTGGAGGCGCGGCTCGATCTCGTGGTAGCGGGCCAGCAGCGCGACCCGCCGCTCCTCGCCCCAGAGCCGTGCCAGCTCGTCGCCGATGCCGCCGTTCCAGTCGATCAAGGTGCCGTAGCAGTCGAAGGTCGCCCAGCGGGTCATGCGCGGGAGCCTAGCGACCCGTCAGTCGCGGCGAGCAGCGACAGAACGGGCGCCGTGGCAGTTGCTGCCAGGCCGCCCGTCCTGTCCGCAGGCTCAGGCCTCGTAGCGCTTGAGGACGATGCAGGCGTTGTGCCCGCCGAACCCGAACGAGTTCGAGAGGGCGACCTTCACATCGGCCTTGCGCGCCACGTTCGGCACGTAGTCGAGATCGCACGAGGGGTCGGGCGTGTCGAGGTTGATCGTCGGCGGGAGGATCCCGTCGGTGATGGCACGCACGGTGAACAGCGCCTCGACCGCACCGGCGGCGCCAAGGCAGTGCCCGGTGGCGCCCTTCGTGCCGGAGACGGGCACCTTGTGCGCGCGCTCCTCGCCGAGCACCTGCTTGATGACGCGCGTCTCGGACGAGTCGCCGACCGGCGTCGAGGTGGCGTGCGCGTTGATGTAGTCGACGTCGTCGGGCGTGAGGCCGGCGTCGGCAAGCGACATGCGGATCGCCCGGGCCGGGTTGGCGCCGGTCGGATCCGGGTCGGTGATGTGGTTCGCATCCGACGAGACGCCGTAGCCGACGAGCTCGGCGTAGATCTTCGCGCCACGCGCCTTCGCGTGCTCGAGCTCCTCGAGCACGAGCACCGCCGCCGCCTCGCCCATCACGAAGCCGTCACGATCGGCGTCGAAGGGACGGCTGCCGCGCTGCGGATCGTCGTTGCGCCGTGACAGGGCGCGCATCGCGGCGAAGCCGGCGATGCTGACGGCCGTGATCGCCGCTTCGGTGCCACCGCAGAACATCACGTCGGCGCGGCCGAGGCGAATCGCGTCCAGCCCGTCGCCGATCGCCATGTTCGAGGCGGCGCACGCGGTGCACTGCGCACTCAGCGGCCCCTGCGTGCCGAGGGTCATCGACACCCAGGCGGCGCCCATGTTGGGAATGATCGACGGGATTGCGAACGGCGTCAGCCGGTCGGCGCCACGCGTCAGCAGCTGATCGTACGAGTCCTGGAAGGACTTGATGCCGCCGATGCCGGTCGCGATCGAGGAACCGACGCGATCGGGCTCGGCGGAAATGTCGATGCCGGAGTCGGCC
>CANNRA010000139.1 GCA_947507735.1 Actinomycetota bacterium | reverse complement strand
CGGCGCGGTAGTCGCCGACGCGTAGGCGGGAGAGGGCGCCGCCGCCGGCCGGGCCGCCCCCGCCTCGCGCGCCACCCCCGCCCTGAAGCTGCTTCACGTCGAGGTTCGCCGCCTCCAGCCGGCCGTCGGCCCAGGCGGGGAGCTGGAGGATGCGCTCGGCGATCGCGTCGCGGTCGGCGGCGGGGATCGCGCGATCCCACTCCCAGCCCTTGGGGAGGTACACCGTGCCGGGGCCTGCCGCGTGGGCCGGCGCTGCTGCTGGTGCTGCCGCCGTCACTGTCGCCGTGGCTCCCTCTGGTCGCCGGCCGGGCGCCGCTTCGTCCCGTCCAGTGACCGTACGGGACATGGCCGGGCGGGGCAAGCGCTGCGAGCCATGGCTGCAAGAGCGGATTGCGCGACGCCACACCCTCCGGCACGCTCGCGGGGATGCCCATCGCCCCCGGCCCTTGCTGATCGCGTACATCGACGAGTCGTACGACCAGGAGGCTCGGGCCGCCTACTCGATCGTCTCGATGCAGCCTCTGGTGCATCGCCAGTTCGCCGCGGCACCGAGTCGCACGATGCAGACCTCTTCAACATGACCGGCGACTTCGCCGGGCTCACGGGCCCGGTACCGCCCCACAAACGCAGAAAGCCGCCCGCGGCGGCTTTCGCTGGAGGATGCACGGTTGGCTACGTACTATCCGATGACAGCGTAGCGACCTCGTCCACCGGCGCGCCCAACGCGACGCCGTGCGAGGAGACCCGCTCGACTGCGTCATCGATAAGTAAAGCTATCTTTTACCTATGCATGACGGAAAGCCGAACATCCGCGGCCTCGAAGCAGAGGCCTACCAGCAAGGCGGGTACTTCAGCATCGACCAGGCGAGCGGTCACAGGGTTAGCCGCCAGTTGCTGAACCACCACGTCAAGCAGGGGCGCTTCGAGCGCATCGGCAGGGGTCTGTACCGGCTTCGCGGCTTCCCACGCTCCGACCATGACGAGATGCGAGAGAAGTGGATGACGGTCGGGCGGGACAAGGCGGTGCTCTCGCATGAGAGCGCACTCGCGCTCCTCGAGCTGAGCGACAACATCCCGGACGAGGTGCACCTGCTCGTTCCGCGCAGCCGTCGAGGACTTCGTCGGCCCGCGGGCGTCGTCATCCACACACGCCCGGACGTCGAGGAGGTCGCGACCGTCTGGCGTGACGGCCTGCCGCTCACAGCCCCGGCGCGTACCCTCGTCGACGCGGCTGGCGACATCCAACCCGACCAGGCGATGATGGCAATCCGGCAGGCGCTCGACCGCGGGCTCGTCACCAGGCCGCAGCTCGAGCACG
The DNA here is from genome assembly GCA_947507735.1 of Actinomycetota bacterium. Classification (GTDB taxonomy): domain Bacteria; phylum Actinomycetota; class Thermoleophilia; order Gaiellales; family Gaiellaceae; genus CANFDS01. The sequence goes on along the minus strand of CANNRA010000139.1, from coordinate 5,065 downwards.
AGGCAGCACAGAGGCGACGAGCCCACCTGATCGCTCGGCTGCTCCCCGACCGATGAGGTACGCGACGGCCGCCGCCTTCCGCCAGGCCCTCGATGACCGCCTGAACGCGGAGGCGCCGAAGGCCGGGCCCGGTCTTGCTCGCTTGCGCAAGCGCGTCGCGTCCGAGCTCTTCCTTCGCCGCCTCGTGGCCGTGGCACCGGACAGGTGGGTGCTGAAGGGCGCCCTCGCCCTCGACTTCCGACTCCCGGGCACCACGCGCGCAACGCGCGACATCGACCTCGGACGCACCGACGACGAGGAGGCAGCCACCAAGGACATCGGCGCCGCACAGCAACTCGCGCTGGACGACTACTTCACCTTCGCAGCCGAGCGCACCGACGCTCTCGCCGACACGGACGACTTCCACGCGATCAGGTTCCACGTCACCGCCGAGCTCGGCGGGCGCATCTTCGAGAAGTTCGTCGTCGACATCGGGTTCGCCGAAGCCGCCACCTGGACACCGGATGTCGTCGTCACGTCCGACTTCCTCTCCTTCGCCGGCATCGACCCGGTTCGCATACCCGCGCTCCCGCTGGCTCAGCACGTCGCCGAGAAGGTCCACGCCTACACGCGCCGATACGGCGAGTTGCAGCGCGAGAGCACACGCCCGAAGGATCTCGTCGACATCCTCCTCATCGCGCGCACCGAAGCGCTCGACGCGGCGTCAGTGCGGAGCGCCCTCGAGGCGACCTTCCAGCAGCGCGGCCAGCAGGCGCTGCCAACGAGCCTGCCGCCGCCGCCTGCCGCCTGGGCCGGGCCGTTCGCACGGCTCGCGTCACAGGTCGACCTCCAGCCGGAGCTCGGTGCCGCGTTCGTTGCGGCGGCAGGGTTCCTCGATCCGATCCTCGCGGGCCTCGCCGAGGGCACGTGGAGCCCTGGACAGCGGACGTGGGCATAGCCGCACCAGCGCCTCGGCTGCGCGCTCGACCCGTAGCTGGCTCGCCTGTCTGGGCGATTGAACTCCGCCGCGCCCGCTGCCGCTACCATTGACACGCGCGACCGAAGCTCTAGCGAGCGGGTTGTTTCGTACCGCTGCCCTTTCGATCGACAGGAACCTCTTTGCCGCTTCGCCTGCCACAGGTGCTTCGCATGTCCGCGCTCTCCTCCGGGAGCCGCGCGTAATGGCCGTCATGATCGCCTCCAAGCTGCGCAAGGACATCGGCGGCGTCACGCTGTTCGACAACGTCTCGTTCAAGGCGGCGCGCCGCGACCGCATCGCGCTGAGCGGCCCCAACGGCGCCGGCAAGACGACCATGCTGCGCGCCCTCGCCGGCCAGATCGGCATCGACGGCGGCGACCTGATGGTGAGCAAGGGCAGCCGCGTCATGCTGCACGACCAGCGGCCGCCCCGCGACCGCGGCGTCTCGCTCGAGGACTACGTCGTCAGCGGCGCCACCGAGCTCGTCGCGGCCGAGAACGAGCTGCGCCGCCTCGAGCAGGCGATGGCGAACGGCCAGTACGACGAGGCCACGCTCAATGCCTACAGCGACGCCCAGCACGCCCACGAGCACGCCGGCGGCTACACCTGGCGCGAGTACGCCGCCTCGGTGATGCGCGGCCTCGGCTTCGTCGAGGAGCAGTTCGCACGCGACCTCTCCACCTTCTCGGGCGGCGAGCTGACCCGTGCCTCGCTCGCCCGCGCGCTCGCCGCGAAGCCCGACCTGCTGCTGCTGGACGAGCCGACCAACCACCTCGACCTCGCCACGCTGGAATGGCTGGAGAACGAGATCAAGTCGATCGACGCCGCCGTCATCCTGGTGGCCCATGATCGCTGGTTCCTGGAGGCCGTCACCAACGCCGTGCTCGAGATCGGCGGCGGACGCTCCACCTACTTCGCCGGCCCGTGGAGCAAGTGGCGCATCGAGAAGGCCGCCCGCATCGCCGGGGCCGAGCGCTTCGCCGAGCGCGCCACCGCCGACATCGAACGGCTCGAGCGCTTCCACGCGCGCTTCGGCGCCAAGAGCTCCAAGGCGTCGCAGGCGCAGTCCAAGCTGAAGCAGGCCGAGCGCCTGCAGGAGCTGAAGGAAGGCGCCGAGGGCGAGATCAAGAAGCTCAACGCGCGCCGCAAGACGCTCGGCTTCGAGTTCCTGGAGCCGCCGCGCTGCGGCCGGGTCGTGCTGGAGGTCGAGAACCTCGAGATCGAGATCCCCGGCCGCACCCTGATCAGCGGTGGCGAGTTCGTGCTGGAGAACGGCGAGCACGTCGCGCTCGTCGGCCCCAACGGCACCGGCAAGACCACCCTGCTGGAGACCCTGATGGGCAACCGCAAGGCCGCGGGCGGCACCATGAACTTCGGCCCCAGCGTCATCCCCGCCTACTTCTCGCAGCACGAGCACGAGCTGAACGAGGAGATGACCGCCCTGGAAGCCGTCGTCGACGGCACCAAGCTGTCGCAGGGGCAGGGGCAGGCGCTGCTCGGCAAGTTCCTCTTCACCGGCGCCGATGCGCATGCGAAGAAGATCAGCGTCCTCTCGGGCGGCGAGCGTCGCCGCCTGGCCCTGGCCATCCTGGTCGCGTCCGGTGCGAACCTGCTGGTCGTGGACGAGCCGACGAACCACCTCGACGTCGACAGCCGCGAGGCGCTGGAGCAGGCCCTGGAGGCCTTCCCCGGCACCGTGCTGATCGTCTCGCACGATCGCGCCCTGCTGGACGCGGTCGCCGAGCGGACGCTGGCGCTCGAGGACGGCAAGATCGTCAGCTACGAGGGCGGCTGGGCCGACTACGTGCGCCAGACGACCGACGGCTCGCGCAACGGGCGCGGTGCCGCGGCCAGCGCCGCGTAGTAGCGCAGCAACCGCCCGCAGCACCTCGGTCTTCCCCGCCCGCGCTCGCGCCGCTCTCGGCCCACCCCGCCCGCGCTCGCGCCGCTCTCCGCTGCTCTGCGCCGCTCTCCGTCGCTCTCCGTCGCTCTCCGCCGGACACGTCCGCAAGTGCGGATTGCGCCGGCGCGGGCGGCGGGGCAGGCTTTGCGGATGCCTCGTCAGGCCGCCGCAACCGCTCTTGCCTTGCTGTGTTCACCTGTGGCACAGTGTGCTCATGACGAGGAACCGCTGATGGCCCGCCCCGAGACTCGCCACCTGTCGCTCCGCGTGGACGCTCCCACCGTTGACGGCCTCGACCGGCTCGCCGTGCAGACCGGCCTCTCGCGCAACGCCCTCGCCGCGCGCTACCTCGCCGAGGGCATCCGCCGCCAGGAGTTCCCGGAGATCACCTTCCGCGACGGCGCGCTCGGCCGCCGGGCCGCCCTCGCCGGCTCGCGCCTCGACGTCTGGCAGGTCGTCGAGACCGTGCGCGCCCACGCCAGCTCCGTCGACGAGGCCGCTGTCTACCTCGACCTTCCCGCCGACCGCGTCCTCGCGGCCGTCCGCTACGCCGCCGCCCACCGCGACGAGATCGACGAGATCACCGCGCGCGAGCACGCCACCGCCGACCGCGCCGAGGATCTCTGGCGAGCCACCCAGGAGTTCCTCGCTTCGTGAGGCTCCTGCTCGACGAGCACTTCTCCCGCCACATAGCCGAGCAGCTCCGCACCCGCGGCCACGACGCGGTCGCCGTGGGCGAGCGGGCCGACCTCGCGGGCCTGGCAGATGACGAGCTGTTCGCGGCAGCGCAGCAGGAGCGCCGCGCCATCGTCACCGAGAACTGGGCCGACTTCGCCCGGCTCCTCGATCGTGCCGCTGCCGACGGGGCTGGCCACTACGGCGTCGTCTTCACATCGCGCCGCCGGCTCCCGCGTAGCCGCGCCACCATCGGCCTCATCACCGACGCGCTCGCTGCCTTCCTCACAGCTCACCCCTCGGAGGAAGCGCTGCGCGACGCGTCGCGCTGGCTGCCCTAGAGCAGATACATCCTCACCGTCCTGGACACGTCCGCAAGTGCGGATTGCGGTGCCGCGCAGTCACCGGCAGGCTTTGTCCATGCTTCCAGGCGCATGTTGTACGACATTCACAACTCTCGTCCGTCAGCGCGCTACAGTGCCCGCATGGACGGCTTCGTGATCGAGACCCGTGACGCGTCGGCCGCGCGTGTGCCGAGCACCGAGCCCGGCACCGCCCTCGTTTTCACCCGCTACGGCGAAGACAAGGCCGTCGTCCTCCACCCCGACGATTTCCGGCGACTGAGCGATCTCGCGGACGACCTCGCCGCAGCCACCTCTGACGCAGCGCCCCCCAGCGATCTCGCACTCAAGGCGCACGCTCTCGAAGACCGACCCGGCGAGCCGCTCGAGGACGCGGCGGCAATCCGAAGCCTGCTCGACCTGTGAGCGAAGGCGAGCAGTTCGCCGGGAGCGTTCGCTGGGCCGTCGTGCCCTACGCGCCCAAACCTCCCTTCCGGCTCTATGCGGGCCCCGGTAGCGACCCGATCGTCGTCCCGGAGGTCGACACCGTGATCGCCGCGGCACGTCGCGGGGGCGACGCGGAGCTGTCGTACATCGTCTCGGGGAAGGCCCGCCCGGTGCTGATCCTCTCCGAGCCAGACCGGCGCCACCACAGCGAGGTCACCGCGCTCCGGCTGCTGCGGCTCTCCCGGCTCGAGCCCGACGAACGAGCTCGCGTCCTCGCGGGTGCCGACGACCTGCTGTTCCCGCTCGACCCAGCTCGCTTCCACCTGCCCGAGGCGTGCGCCGCCATCATCTCAGCGCTCGTGCGCCTCGATATCGCCGCCATCGGCAGCGGTGCCTCGCTCGGCCGACTCGACGGGAACGAGTCTCGGGCAATCGGCGAAGGCGTGATCCGCCACTACGGCTTCGACACGCGGGGGCTTGTCGAGCGGCACATCACCGAGCTTGTCGCACGCCACAAAGCTCGCAGCTCAGACCTCTAACCCGCGAGATCCGGCGGCTCCGGGTAGAAGGCGCCCTCCCCCACCGCATCGATCGCCGCCCAGAAGCGCTCGTCGGCGAGCTGCGGCGCCTCCTCCAGGTTCCACGCCTGACGGCGGAAGCACCAGCTGTCCGGCACCAGGCGGCTCGCCTCGGCGAAGTGACGCCGGGCGCCCTCGGCGTCGCCCTGCTCCCACAGCAGCT
>CANNRA010000138.1 GCA_947507735.1 Actinomycetota bacterium | reverse complement strand
GCTTGCGCTCGACCAGCAGCAGTGGTGCGCGGCGCAGCCGGTCACGGGTCGCCTCGATCCGCTCGCGGCCACGGTCGAGCGTCCGGCGCGTCCCCCGTTCGAGTGATGCGCGGGCGCGCAGCAGGCGCTCGACCAGCTCCTCCAGATCGGGCACCACGAGGCGGCCGGCATGCGTCGGGGTCGAGGCGCGGACGTCGGCGGCGAGGTCGCAGAGCGGCGTGTCCTGCTCGTGCCCGACGGCGCTGACGACCGGCACCGGGCACTCGGCGATGGCGCGGATGATGCGCTCGTCGCTGAACGGCAGCAGATCCTCGAAGGAGCCGCCGCCGCGCGTCACGACGATCACGTCGACCTCGGGCTCGAGGGCCAGCGCGCGCAGCGCACCGACGATGCCGGTTGCCGCGCGGGGCCCCTGCACGAGCGTCTCGGCGATGACGATGCGGGCCGGCGGGAAGCGCGCCTGGATCACCGTCACGATGTCGCGCTTCGCGGCAGCGTCGTTGCCCGTGACGATGCCGATGCGCCGCGGCAGGAAGGGCAGAGGGCGCTTGCGTGCCTGGTCGAACAGCCCCTCGGCGGCGAGCTTCTGCTTCAGCCGCTCCAGCGCGGCCAGGTGGTCGCCGAGGCCGACGCGCTCGATCGTCGAGGCGCGCAGGCTGAAGCTGCCCTTCTGCGCGTAGAGCGTCGGGCGGCCGTAGACGTGCACCCGCTCGCCGTCGGCGAGGCCGAGCTGCAGCGCGTCGAACTGGCCGCGCGGCATCTGCACCGCCAGCGTCGCCCCGTCCACCGGGTCCTTCAACGTGAGGAAGACGCTCTGCCAGCGTTCCTGGCGGCGCAGCTCCGTCACCTCGCCTTCGACCCAGAGGGAGGGCAGGCGCTCGATGTACGTCGCGACGCCGCGGTTGAACGACCCGACGGTGTAGACCTTGCGGTCGCCGTACTCGATCGCCTCGACCTTCACGGAGGCGATGCTACAGCGGCCAGCGCGCCGGGCGACCGGCGGCAGCGATCGAGCCGGGAGGCCGGGCTAGAGCAGGATCTCGGCGGCCGTCTCGGGCTTGCAGCCGCTCTTCACGAGCTTGACGGCCTCGTGGATGTCGATCTCGCTCGCGGCCATCCGCTCGCAGAGGTGGAGGGGGAAGCCGGCCTCGGCGAGGACGTACATCCGCCAGCTCTCGACCTTTGCGTGCTCGTCCTGGACCGGTGCCATCTGTGTTGACATGGTGAGGGGAGTTCGGCTCGGGTCAGGCGAACCCTGCAGGGCAGGGAGCCGGGAGTCAGCCGCGGTGGAGCGACGACTCGAGCTCGGTGAGACGGTCGCGGGTGCGCGAGATCGTCTCCTCGATGCGGCGAGTCAGATCCTCGAGGCGTTCCTGGACGAGGCGGTGCTCGGCCTCGGCCTGCGCGGTGAACGAGCGCAGGCGGTCGGAGAGGGCGTGCTCGGCGTCGCCGAGACGGCGCTCGAACGACTGGACGAGCTCGTCACGTCGCAGGTCGAGCTGGCCGCCGAACTCCTCGAGACGGCGCTCCAGCCGGCGTGCAGCCTCCTCGCCGACCTTCTCGAGCTGCGCCTGCAGCAGCTGCTCGGCCTCGTGGGAGAAGCCTTCCATCGCCGTGTCGAGCTCGCGGGCCAGGCGCTTGGCGGTCTCCTCCCGGCCGACGCGCAGCGTCTCCTCGAACTGCGCGGCTGCGACCTCGGTGAAGCGCGTCACCTCGCGTCCGACGACGCGCTCCAGCGCCTCCACCTGGCGGCGCTCGACATCGGGGAAGATCTCCTGGGCGCGCCGCTGCGCCTCTGTCGCCTCGCGGTCGATGCTCTCGGCCAGCTCGCGCTCGCGCTTCTGCAGGCGCTCCGCGAGATCCTGGAGGGCCCGGCGGCGCTCGCTGAGATGGTTGTCCACCTCGGTGGTGGTGCGCTGGCCGATCTCGGCAACGGCGTGCTCGAGGTCAGCGCGCAGGCGCGTGACGACGACCCGCTGCTCGTCGGCGAGGTCGTCGACCTGGGCGACCTCCGCCTTGAGCCGCTGCTCGCTCTCGGCGATGCGCTCGAGGGCGCGCTGGTCGAACTGGGAGAGCCGCTCGCCCAGCGCGAGCTGGGCGCGCTCCAGGTCGCTCTCCCAGGCGGTGAGCTTCTGCTCGATGCTGCGCTGCGCCTCGACGAGGCGGGCCGACAGGTCGTCGCCGAGCCGCCGCTCGTTGCTCGCCAGGGTCTGGCGCCGCTCGGCGGCAAGGCGGCGCTCCTCGGCCGCGAACTCCGACAGGGCATCGGCGCGCGAGCGCTGCAAGATGTGCTCCAGCTCGGTGGCGCGCTCGGCCACCTCGAGGGCGACGATCTCGCGCACCTGCTGCTGCGCGGCGGCAAGCTCGGCCTGGACGGAGTGGAGGCGTTGCTTGGACCGGCCGAACATCGTGCTGCAGCGTAGCGTCGCGGCGCCTCAGGCGAGGCGTGCGAGCACGAGCGCCGCTCCGAGCGCGGTCACGCCGAGGGCCAGCGTGCGCAGGGCACGCTCGGGCACGCGCAGCAGGGCCTCGCGCGTCAGCGGCTCGCGGCTGCCGTCCGCCAGCTCCAGCTCGCCCTGAACGGCGGCAACGCGGCGGCGCAGCCGACGGACATCGGTCGAGAGCAGCCGCTGCGCGTGAGCGAGCAGGGCGGCGGCCGCTGCGGCCACCAGCGCGCCGGCGCTCAGCGTCTCGGCCGCCGCGAAGAAGCCGGTCAGCACGGGGAAGGCGCCCCAGGCGAGCGCGAAGGCGAGGTCATTGTGGAAGCCAGGCAGCTCGAGGTTGTAGGCGACCACCAGGAAGCCGCCTACCGCGACGAAGGCGAGCAGCCAGAGCGTGGTCGCCGCCGCCACCCAGACGCCGAGCGCGCACGCCCCCGCGAGCGACACGACAGCCAGCGCGACGAGCACCCCGCCCGGGATCGCCGTGCCCAGCGGCCTGCCCTTCAGCTCGTCCAGCGCGTGCGCTGCCACGCCCACCGCCAGCGCGAAGGCCGCCAGCGTCTTGCCGACGAGCGCCCACGTCGGCTGCTGCGCCAGCCCGAGCCCGATGGCCACCGTGCCGAGACACCACGCCGTGTAGGGCAGGTGCAGCAGCGTCACGTAGTCGCGCAGCCCGCCGGCCGGGAGCGCGTAGAAGGCGGGGCGGGGCCGGGCGTCGCTCACGATGCGGAGCGCGTGCCCCAGACGACGATGCCGCCGCCAACGCTGAGCGGCCGCGCCTGCACGTCGGTAACGCCCGCCGCGCGCCACCAGCCGAGCTGCTCCTCCAGCGGGTACGTGGCCCAGAAGCCCTTGATGCTTGGCCCGAGGAAGCGGCCGACCTCGACCCAGGCGGGCGAGAACAGGCGGCCCGCCGCGGGCAGCACGGCGCCGACGTAGAGCTCCCAGAGCGGCCGCCAGACGCCGCGGGGCACGAAGAACTCGAGGCTGGCCACGGCGCCCCCTGGCTCGACGACGCGCACCAGCTCGCGCACCTGCGCGGCCGGGTCGTCGACGTAGCGCAGCAGGTAGGTGACGGTGAGCGCGGCGAAGCTGGCATCGGGGAACGGCAGCGCCTGCGCGCGGCCCTCGACCAGCTCGATCCGTTCCGCGAGGCCTGCTGCAGCGACGCGGGCGCGGCCGGCGGCGAGCATCTCGGGGCTCTGGTCGAGGCCGGTGCTGCTGCAGCCGGTGCGCGTCGCCAGGTCGATTGCGACGGCCGCGGTGCCGGTGGCGACGTCGAGCGTGCGCGACGTCGGGCCGAGCGGACGGCCCGTGGCTGCAGCCGCTTCGACCGCGCGCGACACGAGGAAGCGCTTCCAGCGCGGGTCCTGCGCGAAGGAGAGCAGCGAGGCGGCGCGGTCGTAGGTCGGGCCGAGCGGCGCGAAGAGGGAGCGCGCGTGCGCGACCCGGGGCGTGGGAGCGTTGTCGGTCGGCACAGCTGCGAGTCTACGATGGCGTGGTGACTCTGGAGCAGGATCTCGACCGCGTGGCTGTCGCGGCAGCGTCGTGGGCAGGCCCCGCCGAGGTGCTCGTCGCGGTCATCCCGGCGGAGCCCGACCCGGAGCAGACCCTCTTCCTCGTCGCGTTCGAGGCACCGGGCGCCGCGACGCGCAGCTGGGTCGCGCTCGATGCGCAGGGCCAGGCCGTGACGCACTGGCCGACGATCCGCGACGCGGTCTCGATCGCCGCGCTCTGCGAGGTCGCCGAGGAGATGGCAGGCGGTGGCGACCTCGATGACCTGCGCTCGAAGCTGGTGGGGGTGCGGCTCGTCGAGAACCCGCCGGGGATCGACGAGGCGATCGCGGCCGTGGACGCCCTCGAGCAGGCGCTCGGCCGGCCGCCGCGCGTCGCCAGCCCGCGCTACCTGGACACCGTCGGCGCCGCGGTGCGCGGCCTCGAGCGGGCGCTCGGCGAGACCGGATCGTCGCCGTTCACCGAGGCGATGAAGCAGGCGCCCGGCGCCATCGAGTCGCTCACCCGCGAGGTCGAAGCCGGCCTCAAGACACGTCAGTCGTAGGCGTGGAGCCACCTGGCGGGCACCCGGCGGCGGCCCTCCCGGCGGCCTGCTCGCCCTTGGCTATGGTGGAGGCATCGACCTGAAGGAGGATGCATGGAAGGTGGCTTCGGCTTCCCGCTCGGGGGCGACCCCGAGGATCTGATTCGCGGCCTGCGCGAGTTCGCCGAGCAGCAGGCGGAGACCGTGCAGGAGTCGCAGCGCGAGCACTTCTCGACGCTGACCCTGAACACCGCCGTGCAGCTCACCTCGGCTGCGCTGGAGCGGATCACGCCTGCGGGCACGAGCGACGAGCAGGCGGTCGCCCTGCGCGACGCGATGCGCGTCCTCTTCCCCGAGGCGGTGGCGCTCGTCAGCGCGGCACGTCAGGGCTTCCTGCGCTGAAGCTCTGCACGTTCACTCCCCGGAGTGATCAATCTGCCGGCCGCCCTGCCGATAGGGAAGCATGAGCATCGCTTCGGTCTCCAGCACCGACCTCGCCAACCTGGCGATGGGCCTCTCCTCGGCGGCGCCTGCCGCGAGCAACCCTGCCAGCGACGGGCAGCTCGACGACCGCGTCGAGCTCAGCACGGCCGCTCACGCGGCTGCGCCGCTGCCCGCCCCTGCCTCGCCGGCCGCCTCGGCCCCGACGCCGACCGTCGCGCCGCCTGCACTGGCGATGCCCAGCCTCGACGTCAGAGCCTGAGTAAGCGGGGCGACGTCGGCGGCTCGCACGCCCGCGCCGCCCTAGTATCGAGAGCAGGTGACCCTGCTCGACCGCACGCTCTCTGCCGTGCTCCCGACGCTGCTGCCGGCGCTGCCGCGCCGTCTCGTCGGGTCGGTCGCCTCGCGCTACATCGCCGGTGAGCGGCTCGACCAGGCAGTCGACCTCGTCGCGCGTCTGGCCGTGAGCGGCCGCACCGCCACGCTCGACGTGCTCGGTGAGGAGGCGCACGGCCAGGCCGAGGTTGAGGCCACCGTCGCCGAGTACCGTGCCGCGCTCGACGCGCTCGCGGCGGCCGGGCTGGCAGCAGGCATCTCGGTGAAGCCGACGGCGGTCGGGCTCGCGTTCGATCCCGGCCTCTGCCGCGCGAGCCTCGAGGAGCTGGCCGCCGCTGCCGCCGCCCACGGCCGCTTCCTGCGCATCGACATGGAGCACTCGGCCACCGTCGATGCGACGCTCGACCTGTACCGCCACCTGCGCGCCGCCGGCCTCGACAACGTCGGCATCGTGCTGCAGGCGCGCCTGCGCCGCACCGTCGCCGACATCCGCGAGCTCGCGTCCCTGCGACCCGATGTGCGCCTGTGCAAGGGCATCTACATCGAGCCGGCCGCGGTCGCGTTCCCGGATCCGGACGCCGTGCGCACCGCCTACGTGCGGGCGCTCGAGGAGCTGCTCACCGCCGGTGCCCGTCCCGCCCTGGCGACCCACGACGAGTGGCTGCTGCGCGAGTCGCTGCGCCTGGTCGCCGCCGCCGGCCTTGGCCGGGACGCCTACGAGCTGCAGATGCTGCTCGGCGTGCGTGAGGAGCGTGCAGCGCAGCTCGTCGCCGAGGGTCACCGCCTGCGCGTCTACGTCCCCTATGGCGTGCGCTGGTACGAGTACTCGCTGCGCCGCCTGCAGGAGAACCCGGCGCTGGCCGCCCAGATCGCCGGCGATACCGCTGGCCGCGTGGTCGGGGCGCTTGCGCGCAGGTTCGGCTAGCCCTCGCTGGCAGACGTAGGCCCCACCGCAGTCCGCCGCGGGCCGCCGGAGCGGCTGGTGTTGGCCGCGCGGGCTACGGTGATCACACAGCCCTTTCGTCGGCATAGCCGGCGACGGAGACCGCCGGGTAGCACCCTCTCCCTGGTGTGTCGCAGCGAGGCCGTCCCCCGCGGGCGGCCTCCATGCGTTTCCGGGGCGCATCTACACTCCTTGCATGGCGACAGCGCCAGCGCTCCCCGGGAGCTTT
>CANNRA010000137.1 GCA_947507735.1 Actinomycetota bacterium | reverse complement strand
CCGGAGCAGCCGCCGGAGCAGCCGCCGGAGCAGCCGCCGGAGCAGCCGCCGGAGCAGCCGCCGGAGCAGCCGCCGGAGCAGCCGCAGTCGCAGTCGCAGTCGCCGGAGCAGTCGCCGGAGCAGTCGCAGTCGCAGTCGCAGTCGCAGTCGGCGGAGCGGGCGCGGTAGTGGGCGCAGTTGCGGGCGCGGCGGCGGTACCCGTCGTGGCAGCAGCTGCAGGCTGGCCTGCAGCTGCGCTGGTCGCACCGGCAGGGGCGGTGACCGCAGCGGCAGGCACGGTCGCGGTGACCGACTGGGCCGGGGCACCCTGTACGGGAGTTGCCGCGGCGGGCACGGTCGGAGCGGCAGAGGTCGTGACCGCAGCAGTGGGAGTGGCCGCTGCAGCAGCGAGCGCGGCAGGAGTGATCTGGGCAAGCAGCGCGTCAAGGCCGGGCGCGATGCCTCCGGCGAGGGCGGGCTGGACCGGTGCGGCCGTGGCGCTGGCGGCCGGGTCAGTCGGGGTGCCGTCGGCGCTTCCGGCCATGGCATCGCCTTCCGCAGCTGCGGTCCGGGCGGGGGTGGTGCTGGTCGTGGCGGTACCTGGATCGGCGGCCTGCAAGAGCAGTGCGGCGAACGAACCGGCGGCGCCGGTATCGGGTGATGCCGCTGCGTCGCTCGGAGCAAGCGTTGCGGTCGCAGGTGCGGCCGTGGCGGTGACTACCATGCTGTCCTTCCTGTGGTGGCGCCGGCAGTGCTGCCGGCGGTGTCTGCGGTCGCCGCAGGGGCGGTGGAGAGCGGGGATGCAGCGGCCTCAGCGAGGACGCGGCGGACGTACGCCTGCGTCTCGCGGTACGGCGGCACCCCGTCGTACCGGGCGACCGCGGTGGGGCCGGCGTTGTAGGCGGCCACTGCCTTGGTGGCGTCGCCGCCGAAACGGTCGAGCTGTCTCCTGAGGTAGCGAGTTCCTGCGTCGATCGACTGGACGGGGTCGTACGCATTGGTGACGCCAAGGCCAGCGGCCGTGGCGGGCATCAGCTGCATCAGGCCCTGGGCGCCGGCCGGGCTTGTCGCATTGGCGTCAAAGCCGGACTCGTTCTTGACGACGGCGCGCACGAGCGACGGGTCGACGTCGTACTTGGCCGCGGCGGCGCGGATCAGGTCGTCGTACTGGCTCGGGTCGGTCGAGGCTCCAGAGCGCGACGTGCCGGTTGCCCGCGCCTGGCCGAGCTGCTGCGCAAACGCGGCTGCCGAGTCGGCAGACGTGGCGCTCCCGTCCGTGACGGCGCCGACGAGGCCGAGCTGGGAGCGCAGATCGGTGAGCCGCGCCATCGCGACGTCGAAGCTCATGACGCGACCTGAGCGGCGGCAGCGGCGCGACGGAAGGTGCCTAGGGCGACCTCGCCGAGCTCGTCGTCAGCGTGGCGCAGCGCCTCGAGACGGTGCTCCTCGACGGCCTTGGTCTTGGCGCGCTCCAGCGTCTCGCGGTCACGGGCGGCCCTCGCCAGCAGGAAGCGGCGGGCCTCGGCCTCTCGCTCCTGCTGGGCGAGCTGCAGCTGCGCCGACTCGTGGTCGCGCTGGAGCCGCTCGGCGTACGCCTGACGGGCGAGAACGTCGCGGGGGTCGACGACAGATCCCGGCGGCGGGGCGACCGACGCGCGGGCAGTGTGAGCAGCGTCGCTGATCAAAGCGACAGCACTTTCATGGACAGCAACGACGGCGAGCTGGCGCGCGAGCGCTTCCTTCGCCTGACGTTCGGCCTGTTCACGAAGAGCGCGAACTTGCTCGAGCCTGAAGGTGAAGCGGTACATGGGGACACGACGGTGATCGGCGGGCGGGGCCACGAGTTGAGGAACGTTCTGCCCACCGGAGCCAGGCGCCGGCAGCCTCGTGGTGCCGCCGCTCACCTGAATACGCCCAACGTGTCGGGAAACGACACCATCGCCTCCCCCGGAAGGGGGACGGATTATGAGCTGCAGCGGACGACTCACTCGGGCGGAAAGGAAAACCGTCGCATGAACCCATCCGACCGCATCACTCACATCGAGCAGACAGCGCACTACAAGCTGCCAGGGAGCACGCGCGTGCTCGTCTCACGGGAGCTGCGCCGCCTTGCCCGCGTGCTGACACCGGACGAGCGCCTGCTGTCTCTGGCGCAGGGCCGGATGGCTGAGGTGACAGGCCTGATCGGCCTCACCGACAAGCGGCTCGTCTTCATCGGCCGCCAGCTCATGATCGAGGAGCGTGTCCTGCACGCCGCCCAGAGCGAGTACACGTTCGCCGAGCTGCAGACCGTGCAGGGCGAGCAGCGAGCGCTCTCCGGCTCGCTGATCCTCCATCTCTCGTGCGGTCGGACGCAGATCACCGACGTCAATCCGCCAGAGCGCGCCACCGAGATCGCCGCCCTCGCACGGGCCCGTATTCAGGCCGAGCGCAATGACCGGCCGAGCCCGGACACCCGCGACCTCGCCCCGGCCGAGCCTGCGCACCAGAAGGCTGACATGCTCTACACCACCGCCTAGACCCTCTCGGCAACCGCACGCAGACTGCTCTTCCTCGGCCGCCAGCTGGCAATCGAGCAAGCCCGGGCCACAACCCTGCGCTGCATGAGCACGACCAGACCGAGAACGCCGACGGCAAACGCCGTCTGAACCGCGGCGAGCACGGGCTACGCCAGCCGCGCCGCCCGCTCCAGCCAGCGCGGCGTGAGTGCTATCACTCCCGCCGCGATGAGGCCGAGGACGCTGCTCTAGGCAAGCGCCTTCGCGACAGCGTCAGCGACACGATCGGCATTGAACGGCTTGACGATGAAGTCGCGCGCGCCGGCCTTGACCGACTCGAGCACCTTCGACTCCTGGCCGAGCGCCGAGCACATGATCACGCGAGCCGCCGGATCGAACGAGAGGATCTCGCGCAGCGCGGCGAGCCCGTCCTTCTCCGGCATCGTGATATCGAGGGTCGTCAGATCGGGCCGGAGCGACTGGTACTTATCCACACCCTCCTGGCCGTTTGCAGCCTCACCAACGACCTCGTGACCAGCCTTGACCAGGGTGTCTCCGAGCATCTTCCTCATGAATGCTGCATCGTCCACAACGAGAATGCGAGCCATAGTTTTCTCCTTCTCCTCTCAGGTGACCGCTCAGCGTGCGCCGAGCACTCGTTCGATGCGCAGGCCCCACTCGTTGCCGTCGAGCAGCACGAGTCGGCCTTCCGCGTATCGCTTTCCATTGACGAATAGATCGACCGGGTCATCAGCAGCCCGGTCAAGCTCTACAACCGCACCGGGCGGCAGGCCGACAGCCTGGGCAAGGGACATGCGCGCCCGACCCAGCTCGACCGACACCCGGACGGGGATGCGCCGAAGCAGCTCCGGCGAAAACAGACCCTGCCTGTCCGCGAGGTCGAGGCCGTCGCCGACCATGTCCGCCTCGAGCTCGGCGAGCGCGCGTGTCATGCGAATGACGAACGCGTTCGGCACGAGCAGGATCAGCTTGCACGGCTCATCGAGCACCGAGAACGAGACCACGGCGGCGTGCGGCGTCTTCTCGTTGCCGCGCTCGGCCTCCTCGGCGGTGAAGACGACGCGCGTCGTCGGCGGCGCGATCTCGATCTCCTGGCCGAGCACCGCGCTGATTGCCACAGCCGCAGCGGCCATCATCTGGTTGGCGGCCTCACCGACAGCCGAGAGCTCCAGCTCGCCGACGTCCTGGCTGTCCTGGCCCGGCTCCAGCTCGATGCTCATCATGGCGGCGGCGAGGCGGTGAGCACCCGCGCGCGACATGACGAAGACGTTGCCGCCGGTGATGCCGTCCACGTAATCGACGTTCGCGATGACGGACGGAATCGGGATGCCGGCAAACGGATGCTCGCCCGCTGGCACGACCACAGCCGCGCCGCGATCGATGCCCTCGCCCGCGAACGTGCGAAGCACCTTCGCGACCGCGTCGGCGGTGGACTCGGCCAGGCGGAGGAGGGCCTCCTCGATGGTCATGCCTGCCTCCCTGCTGCGCCCAGGATCTCGACCGCGCGCTTGGCGCCACTGCGTCCGGGGCGGGCGCGATGCACCGGTACCGATCCGGCAAAGACGGTGACTCCGGCGGCGGCGTCAGTGTCGAGCTTGATGATGTCGCCGACCTTCATCGCGAGCACATCGTCGAGCAGCAGCGACACCGCCGCAGCCTCGACGCGCAGATCGATCTCGGCGGCGGAGACCGCTATCTCGACGCGCTGGCGCACGGCGGGGTCGACGACGCCATCGCCGTAGACAGACGAGGAGAGCCGGTCGATCGCGCTCTCGATCGCACGGTACGGAATCGTCATCGAGAGCGTCGCGGAGGAGCCCTCGTACGACGCCTCGATGGTCATCGTCAGCGTCGGCTCCGAGGGCGGGGCCAGGTTGACGTTGGCGAGCTTCGCCTCGGTGTCGCGCAGCCGCAGCGACAGGCCGAGCAGATCCTCCCAGACGATCGAGAGCGGCGTGATGAGCGTGCGGAAGATGCGCCGGGCGATCGCGGTCTCGATCTCGGTCAGCTCGGTCCGCTCGCCGTTGCTCTCGCCGTTGCCGCCCAGCATGCGATCAACCATGCGCAGCACGAGCGACATCTCGATGCCGAGCATGATCGTGGTGCCGACCGGCTCCACCTCGACGAGGCCGTACAGCGACGGCTGCGGCACGCGCGCGACCGCGGCCGACCAGGAGAGCTGGTCGAGATCGATCACCTCGAGCTCGAGTGCGGAGCGGAGCTCGGCACCGAGCTGGGTCGAGGCGGCACGGCAGAACGCCTGGTGCGCACGCTCGAAGCGGCGCTGCGCCTCGGATGAGAACTTCGACGGGCGCGAGAAGTCGACGTCACGCACGCGTCGTGCGCGCCGAGCCTTGGCCGGATCCGGCTTGCCCTCGGGCAGATCGCCCCCCGTGCGCGCGGCATCGAAGATCTGCTCGATCTCCTCGGGGGAGAGAATCTGCCCGTCGTTCATGCAGCCTTCCCGAACAACGAGAGCTCGCTGCCGCCAGCTTCCTTCGCCGTGACTGCACGCTCGCTCGCATACACGGTGATCGTGCGGCCCTTGCTGCCCGCGGTAGCCGCAGCCCGCACCGGGATGCCCTGCCCCTTGAGGGCACTACGGGTCGCCTCCTCGTTGCGGGCGCCGATGTCGAGACTGGTCTTGGAGCCGAAGGAGAACATCTGCGCACCGCCGACCAGCACCGCTTCGACGCCGCGCTTGACCGCGCCCAGACGAACCATCCGCGCGATCAGCGCAGGCACCGCCGTGTCGGCGAACTTCCCGACAGCCGAGCCGGCGCCATCCCGGGAGTCGGGTAGCAAGATGTGGGCGAGGCCGATCACACCGCGCTTGTCGTCGACCAGCGCGAGGCCGATGCACGAGCCCAGCCCGACCGAGCTGAGAACGTCGCCTTCGGTCGAGGTCGCGGCCTGCTCGCCGATCCGTACCATCGTGACACGCGCGGTCAGGGTCATTCCGCCATGCCCAGACAGGTGAGCAACTCATGGACACCGTCGGCGGTGGGAACGAGCATGAAGCCAAAGCTGCACTCCTCGCCCTCGACGGTCAGAGCAGAGTCGAGCAGCAGCGCCACGTCCGTCTCGAGCGCGGCACCGGCCAGCACCGAGGTGACGATCGCGCCAAGCATGTCGGTCGCCAGCGACGGCGGCGACGGCTCGAGCGCGAGGCCGGTCATCGCTGCGAAGGCCCCGATGTACGAGCAGCCGACGATGTTGCCGATCTCGCAGAGCGCGGAGGCCGCCAGCTCGTCGTCCGGGTCGACACCGAGCAGCCTGACCAGCGTGGCCGCGCTCTCGGGCGAGAAGACGAGCAGCACGATCGCATCGATCGAGCCGAACACGGGCAGCACCACACCTGTCACCTCGGCCTCGGCGTCACCGACAGCCTCGACAGCCTCGGCAAGCGGTAGCGCGCGCGCCGACGGCACCGAGATGTCGACAGGACGGCCGAGCATCGCCGAGAGCGAGGTCGCTGCAGTTCCCGATCCGATGTTCGCGAGCTCGCGCAGAGCGTCAAGCTGCATCTCTGTGTAGTTCGTCACTGATCCTCCTGTCTAGGCGGCAAGCTGGTTGAAGCGGACACCGGCAGTGTCGGCCAGAGCGTCGCAGTCCACGATGAGAGCGATCTCACCGTTCGACAGCACTGCGCCGCCGGAGAGAGCGACGGCGTCGCCGACCTCTTCCGGAAGCGGGCGCGTCACGAGCTCGCGCTGGCCGACCAGACGGTCGACTGAAAGAGCGAGGCGAACATCGCCTGCCCGGGCGACCACCGCATGGGTGGCGCCGGGCGAGGCCGGATAGCCGAGCGACTGGGCGAGATCGACCAGCGGCAGCACACCGTCACGCAACATCAGCATCGGCAGGCCGGCAACCGAGCGCACCGGATGGTCCTCGAGGCAGAGCGTGCGCTCGATCCGATCGTGCGGGATGGCGAACGGGATGCCGTCGGTCTCGACGAGCAGCGCCGCCATGATCGCCAGGGTGAGCGGAAGCCGGATCTG
>CANNRA010000136.1 GCA_947507735.1 Actinomycetota bacterium | reverse complement strand
GAAGGTCGAGTCGACCACCGCCGATGTCCAGACGTACAGCCAGCGCACCGTGCTCGTGTACATCGGCTGGGAGGTCTTCAAGCAGCACAAGGCCGTCGGCGCGGGCTGGGGCGCCTCGGCCGACCCCACGGTGTTCGAGCCGATCCTGCCGGCAGCGCAGCGACGCTTCCCCGACGCCGCGCCGCTCTCGTTCCCCTCGCGCGAGAACCGCTGGGGCGTCCAGAACGCCTACGTGCAGGTGCTCGCCGACCTCGGTCTCGTCGGGGCCCTGCTGCTGGCCGCGACGCTGCTCGCCGGCGGCTGGGTGGCCGCCCGCAGCGCCCTTGCACGGGGTGGCAGCGGCGCCCCGGCCGGCGCCCTGGCGCTCTCCTGGGCGCTCGTCACGATGGGCGTGTGGGCTGCGCTCGGTCTGATCTCCGGCGTGCCAGCCGACGCGGCGCTCTGGCTCGGCCTCGGCCTGGCGGCCGCAGCGCCCGCGCTCGCAGCTCCCGCCCCCACCGAAGGAGGCACCGATGCGTGACGACGGCTGGCCGAGCCCCGAGAAGCGCCAGGCTCCGAAGAGCCGGCCGAACTACGCCGTGCGCGCCCCGCTCCTCGCCTGGCTGCGCGCAGAGGGCGAGCGCTCCTTCCGCGAGCACGGCAAGACGCTGCGCGTGCTCGACGTCGGCTGCGGCGACAAGCCCTACTACCCCTACTTCGCCGACGCCGCTGCCACGTACGTCGGCGTTGACGTCGTGCCTGGCCCGCAGGTCGATCTCGTCGGCGGGGTCGAGGCGCTGCCCGTTCCCGACGCCTCCTTCGACCTCGTCCTCTGCACCCAGGTGCTCGAGCACGTGGACAGTCCGGCGCGCGCCATCGCCGAGCTACGCCGGGTCACCGCCCCGGGTGGCCGCGTGCTGCTCTCGACGCATGGCGTCCAGGTCTACCACCCCTCGCCCGGCGACTACTGGCGCTGGACGCGTACCGGCCTGGAGAAGGCCTTCCGCGAGAACGGCAGCTGGGCCGAGGTGACGGTGCGCCCCGGCTCGGGAACCGCCGCCTGCGTCGCGCTGCTGCTCGGCTACTACATCAAGCTCCTGCTCGAGAAGGCCCGCGTCGGGTTCCTCTCGCGCCCGCTGGTGCTGGCGCTGAACACCACCGCCGAGACACTCGATCGCCGTACCGCTACGCTCGGGGGCATCGGCCCGGGCACCCTGCATGCGAACTACCACGTCGTCGCGGAGGCACCGCGATGAGCCGCCGCGTGCTCGTCACCGGCGGCGGTGGCTTCATCGGCTCCAACCTCGTGCGCGCGCTGCTCGAGCGCGGCGACGAGGTGCGGGTGCTCGACAACTTCTCTACCGGCAACCGCGCCAACCTTGTCGGCCTCGACATCGAGGTGATGGAGGGCGAGCTGCGCAGCTACGAGCGCGTCCACAACGCCGTGCGCGGCGTCGAGGTCGTCTTCCACCTCGGCGCGCTCGGCTCCGTGCCGCGCTCCGTGCAGGATCCGCTCACGTCGAGCGCCGTCAACGTCGAGGGGACGCTGAACGTGCTGCTGGCCGCGCGCGACTCGGGCGTGCGCCGCGTCGTCTACTCGTCCAGCTCATCGGTCTATGGCTCCACCGGCGACCTGCCGCGCACCGAGCCGATGCCCGCCGACCCGATCTCGCCCTACGGCGTCGCCAAGCTCGCCGCCGAGCGCTACTGCGTCAGCTTCAGCCGCGTCTACGACTCGTTCGAGTCGGTCGTGCTGCGCTACTTCAACGTGTTCGGGCCACGGCAGAGCCCGTTCTCGCAGTACGCCGCCGTGGTGCCGCGCTTCATCGATGCGATCGCCGCCGGCCGCCCGATCACGATCGAGGGCGACGGCGAGCAGTCCCGCGACTTCACCTACGTCGCCAACGTCGTCGACGCCTCGCTGCGCGCCGCCGTCGCCGAGGGCGCCTCGGGCCGGATCTTCAACATCGCCGCCGGGCAGCCGACCAGCGTCAACGCCGTCGCCGACGCGATCGGACGCATCCTCGACAAGCCGGTGCAGCGCATTCACGTACCGACCCGCGCTGGCGACATCCGCGACTCCTGGGCCGACCTCACCGCCGCGCGCGAGGCGCTCGGCTTCGAGCCACTGGTCGGCCTCGAGCAAGGCCTGCAGCACACCGTCGCAGCGTTCCTCGCCACGCACCCCGAGGCGACGTGACCGAGCGGGCTCCGGCGCCCGCGCCCGCTCTCGAGCCGGTGCGCGTGATGCGCGTCATCGCGCGGCTGAACATGGGCGGCCCCGCGCTCCACGTCTCGTACCTGGCGGCCGGCTTGATCGAGAAGGGCTACGAGACGACGCTCGTGTCGGGGACGCTCGCCCGCGGTGAGAGCTCGATGGCCTTCGTCGCCGACGGCCTCGGCGTCCGCGTGCTGCCGCTGGCGGAGCTCGGCCGTGAGATCTCGCCGATCCGCGACATCATCGCCGCCACCAAGCTCGCCAGGCTGATCCGCCAGGAGCGGCCGCAGATCCTGCACACGCACACGGCGAAGGCCGGCACGATCGGCCGCCTCGCGGCGCTGCTCGCCGGCCCCGCCCGCCCCGCGGTGGTCGTCCACACCTTCCACGGCCACGTGCTGCGCGGCTACTTCGACCCGGTGCGCACCGCCGCCTTCCGCCTGCTGGAGAAGGGCCTGGCCCGCGTCTCGACCGCGCTGATCGCGGTCAGCCCGGAGGTGCGCGACGATCTGGTGAGGATGGGCGTCGCGCCGGCCTCGAAGTTCGTCGTGATCCGCCTCGGCATCGAGCTGGAGCAGCGCGTCCATGCCCAGCCTGGCCTACGCGAGGAGAGCCGCCGCCAGCTCGGTGTCACACCCGACCGCTTCCTGGTCGGCTGGGTCGGCCGGATGACCGGCGTGAAGCGCGTGGACGACGTGCTGCTCGGCTTCGCACGGCTGCGCGAGCAGGGCATCGACGCGGTGCTCTGCCTGATCGGTGACGGCCCCGACCGCGAGGGCATGGAGCTGCGCGCCCACGAGCTCGGCGTGATCCGCCACTGCCTCTTCCTCGGCTACCAGGAGGAGGTCGCGCCCTACTACGCCGCCTTCGACGCGGTGATGCTGCCGTCGGCCAACGAGGGGACGCCGGTCAGCGTGATCGAGTCGCTGGCCGCGGGCTGCCCGGTCGTGGCGACGCGGGTCGGCGGCGTCCCGGACGTCGTGAACGAGAACGAGGACGGCTTCCTGGTCGAGATGGGCGACGTCCAGGCGCTGGGCGACCGGCTGGCCGACCTCGCGCGCGACCCGGAGCTGTGCCGCCGGATGGGCGAGGCCGGCCGCTCGCGCATCCTGGAGCGCTACGCCGTCGACCGGCTGATCGGCGACGTGGACGAGCTGTACCGCACGCTGCTCGAGACCAGGGGTCTCGGCACGCTGCTGCCGCCCCGCTGAGCGGCAGACGACCCGGGCCGGGCGCCGGGCGGTGCTAGTGGACGAGAGCCTTGAAGGCGGCGTGGGCCGGCTTCTTGGCGCCACTCGCAGAGATCAGACCGGACTGCCAGCCGTTGATGTCCGGCTCATCGCGCAGCAGGAACCACACCAGCAGGTCGATTCTGGGGTTCGCCTTGGCGATCGCGAACGCCGTCTTCAGGTACTTCGCCTGGTTGGCGAGCGTCACGCCGAACTGCGTGTCGGGCGGATTCGTCTGGTAGCCGTACTCGGTGATCCAGATCCGCTTGGCGCCGAACAGCTTCGTGACCTCGCCGATCAGCGAATCGATGTTGCCGAGCGTGACCGCGGTGCTGGCGGCGCCGTTGGCCGGAGCGGGCGGCGGCTTGTTGGGAAGCTCGGTCGGCTTGCCGTAGTACGGGTGATGCGCCCACGCATCGAACTTGACGGTGCCCGTCTTGGCGAGAGCGCGCAGGAACGCGACAGGAGAGGTCGACGAGCGACTCGATCCCGGCGCGTTGTTGCCGCGCGGGCTGGTGCCACCGCAGGCGACCTTCTCACCGGTGAACGCCGTGAGATGGACGCCGTTGTAGATCGCGTTGCAGATCTTGGCGTAGTCGACCGCGGCCTGCGAAACCCACGCGCCGCCCTTGCGGACGAACTGCGGCTGCAGGAAGGCAGGGTTATTCGGCTCGTTCCAGGCCAGCCAGTAGCGCACGGGCGGGATCAGCCGCTTGTCGGCGCCGCTGAAGACACCGCTATAGCGCTTGGCCGCCGCGTAGGCGAAGTTCTGCAGATCCACCGGGTTAGACGGCGCGTTGCGCGGACCCTTGCCGCCGTTCGCCCAGTCCGGGGTGCCCCAGATCGAGAAGAGCACCTTGAGCCCGTTGGCATTCGCGTGCTGGACGGCGCGGTCGTACGAGGCCCAGTTGTAGGCCGGGTCGGCCGGGTTCGTCGGCGCTGCCGGCCGCTTCGCCGCGACGGCGAGCGGGCCGAAGCCCCAGTACAGCGAGATGCGCACAACCTGGGCGCGCGCGTCCTTCATCCCGCCAAAGGCGACCTCCGGGGTGCCGTACAGCGTCTGCGCGTCGTCGAAGAGACCGACCTGCAGTCCCGGCGCGGCCGAGACGGTGGACGCGGCACCGACGGCGAGGGCTGCCGTGGCGACGAGGGCGGCGAGGAAACGGGCGCGATTAGACACGGTTCGTAACCTTCGCCAGCGTCCGCCGCAGTCCTTCCTCGAGGTCGATCGTCGGCTCCCAGCCGAGGATCGCGCGGGCCCGGGTGATGTCGGGCTGACGCACCTGAGGATCGTCCACCGGCAAAGCCTCGAAGACGATCTGGCTCTGCGCGCCTGTCGCGGCGACAACGGCCTCGGCCAGCTGGAGCAGCGTCATCTCGTCCGGGTTGCCGATGTTCACGGG
The DNA here is from genome assembly GCA_947507735.1 of Actinomycetota bacterium. Classification (GTDB taxonomy): domain Bacteria; phylum Actinomycetota; class Thermoleophilia; order Gaiellales; family Gaiellaceae; genus CANFDS01. The sequence continues at coordinate 1,676 of CANNRA010000136.1, read as the reverse complement.
CAGGTGCTCGCCGCTCTCGGCAAGCGCGACGATGCCTCGGATCAGGTCGTCCACGTAACAGAAGCTGCGCGTCTGGCTGCCGTCGCCGAACACCGTGATCGGCTTGTTCTCCAGCGCCTGGCGGATGAAGGTCGGGATCGCGCGGCCGTCGTGGGGTCGCATGCGGGGCCCGTAGGTGTTGAAGATGCGGACGATCGCCGTGTCGACGCCCTGCTGGCGGTGGTACGCCATGACCATCGCCTCGGCGAAGCGCTTGGCCTCGTCGTAGACGCCGCGCGGGCCGATCGGGTTGACGTGGCCCCAGTAGCTCTCGGGCTGCGGGTGCACCTGCGGGTCGCCGTACACCTCGCTGGTGGACGAGATGAGGAAGCGCGCCCGCTTCGCCTTGGCGAGGCCAAGGGCGTTGTGGGTGCCGTACGACCCCACCTTGAGCGTCTGCAGCGGCAGACGCAGGTAGTCGATCGGGCTGGCCGGGCTGGCCAGGTGGAAGACGAAGTCCACGGGCTCCGGGACGTCGATGTGCTGCGTCATGTCGTGCTGCATGAACGTGAACCCGCCGACGCGGATCTGCTCGATGTTGCCGAGCGAGCCGGTGTCCAGGTTGTCGACGCAGATGACGCGGTGGCCGCGTCCGAGCAGGTGCTCGCAGAGATGCGAGCCGAGGAAGCCGGCGCCGCCGGTCACGACTGAGGTAGGCACAACGGGCGATGATACCCCCGGCTTCGGCTCACCACGGTGCCGGGCGGCAAGCCTTACGCGATCCTTACGCGTTCCGCCGGGCGGAGCGGGTGTTAGCCTCACCTGCGCCCCGATGAGCTGGCCTGCCACCCTTCCCCGCGCTGCCGACGCCGCTGCCGGCGCCGCTGCCCGGCACTGGCGCCTGGGCCTCGGCCTGCTGGTGCTCGCGCGCCTGGCGGTGCCCGTGCTCGTGCTGGCCTTCCACGGCCACAAGGTGCCGGCGCTCCCACGCTGGGACTACGTCGCGCAGACCGGCGATGCAACCGGCTTCTACGCGGCAAGCCGCGAGTTCATCTCCGCCTGGGGCCAGCTGCCGCACCTGCTCGTGGCGCTGCTCGCGCTCGCGACGCTGGCAGCGGCCGTGCCGCTCATACGCGCGTGGGTGAAGCAGCCGCGACGACGCGCGTGGCTGCTCGTGGCTGCGGCCCTCGGCGCCTCGCTGCTGGCCTGCATCGGCATCGCCAGGATGCACGCCCCCGGCGCGGCCGTCATCGGCTGGTCGCTGCTCTGGGCGCTCCCGATGCTGCCCGCGCGCGCCTTGGGCCAGCTGACGCCCGATGTCGCCTTCGGCCTCGGACTGGCCTTGTCGCTGGCGGCGAACGCCGTTGGCATCGTCGCGACCGCCGTGGCGGGCGCACGGCTGACCTGCAGCCGCGGCGTCGGCCTCCTGGCGGGAGCCTGCGTGGCGGCGTGGCCGCTGCTGGCCGAGCCGATCGCCGGGCGCGGCGCCTGGGAGAACGGCCAGTGGCTCGTCGACACGGGGCTCCACCTCTACACCGAGCCGCTCTCGACAGCGCTCGTCGCGACGGCCTGCGCGCTGCTGCTCGCCGAGCGCGTCGGGCCGCTGGCGCTGGCGGGTTCCGGCGTCCTGCTCGGCTACGCCACCACGGTCAAGCTCTCGAACGGGCTGCTCGCGGCGGCGGCGGTCGTGCTCGTCG
>CANNRA010000135.1 GCA_947507735.1 Actinomycetota bacterium | reverse complement strand
GCCTTGTCGTCGCGGCCGGGCTTCGGCCGCAGCTCCCGCTCGGCGAGCAGCCGCAGCCGCGTCGGCTCGTCCACCTCGCCGCGCAGCACCGAGCGGCCGTCCTCGAAGGGCAGCAGCAGGTGCGCGAGCTCCGGCCCGATCTCCTCGGCCGTCCAGCTGAAGGTGAGCCCTTCGACGCCGTTCGTGTCGGCGTCCTGCGACGAGGCGAGGCCGCCCCCGTCGAGCGCCAGCTCGCGCAGCAGGTAGTCGAGCGTCAGCTCGCAGATGCGGCGGTAGCGCTCGTCGCCGGTCACCACCCAGCCGTGCAGGTACGCCGAGGCGAGCTGCGCGTTGTCGTAGAGCATCTTCTCGAAGTGCGGCACCAGCCAGCGGTCGTCCACGGCGTAGCGATGGAAGCCGCCGCCGAGCACGTCCCACATGCCACCGAGCGCCATGCCGTCGAGCGTCTGCAGCAGCATCGTGCGAGCGGCGTCATCGCCGTTGCGCGCCACGCGGTGCAGCAGGAACTCCAGCGTCGCGGCCGGCGGAAACTTGGGCGCGCCGCCGAAGCCACCCCACTCGGTGTCGAACGTCTCGCTCAGGCCGCTCACGGCGGCGGCGAGCAGCGACTCGACGAGCGGATCGCCCGAGGGCCGCAGCTGGGCGGAGCGCTGCAAGGCCTCGACCATCCGGCCGGCCTCCTGCACGATCTCGGCGCGCTGGTCGACGTACGCCGTCGCGATGCCGGTGAGCACCTGGCGGAACGACGGCAGGTTGTGGCGCGGCTCGGGCGGGTAGTAGGTGCCGCCGTAGAACGGCTGCTGATCGGGGGTGAGGAACACCGTCATCGGCCAGCCGCCCCGCCCGGTCAGCGCGACGACGGCATCCATGTAGACGGCGTCGATGTCGGGCCGCTCCTCGCGGTCGACCTTGATGTTGACGAAGTGCTCGTTCATCAGGGCCGCGGTCTCGGCGTCCTCGAAGCTCTCGTGCTCCATGACGTGGCACCAGTGGCAGGCGGCGTAGCCGACCGACAGCAGGATCGGCTTGTCCTCGGCGCGGGCGCGGGCCAGCGCCTCCTCGCCCCAGGGGTACCAGTCGACCGGATTGGTCCTGTGCTGGAGCAGGTACGGGCTGGTCTCGTGCGCGAGGCGGTTCACCGAGGCAGTCTGGCACGCGCGATCACTTAGCCGCCTCCTAGCTGCATCTGACATTACGCGTACACGGCGGCCATAGACCTGATTGCGCCACGTGAGAAGGGCAGTTGAGGCGATCAGGAAGCCGCAGATATCGAGGTCGGATGTCCGTCGCTAACACCCGACCTTCCAACTGAAACAACTGCTCCCAGTAAACCGAAGATGGCCACAGTAGAGAGCATGCGCTCGCGGCTTCAACTTCTCCCCCCCCCCCCTACGAGCCGGTCGTCTTAGGCTCATCGCCCTGATCGGGATCGGCGGCGCGCTGATCGGGAACATGACAGCAGGCGCCAGCACCGGATCGCACTGGAACTGGTTCAACGGGGACGAGCGGGCGCACGTCGCAGGCAGCGCGAGTTATGACGACCTTGACCTGCATGCGGCCCGGGACATCAACCTCTCAGCAGCGCACGTGCGCATAGTCGGCTCCGACGGCAACTTCGAGTTCGAGCACGCCTCGACCGTCCGCACTTCCACCCTCAACGCCTACGTCGCCGGCACATCAAAACGCACACCGATCACGATCGGGGGCTGGGACGCCCAGGACATCGTCTCGTTGATCGTTGGCGGCAACGCGACGCAAAAGACCGATCTCCAGCAATGGCAGGCCGGCGGCAAGACGGTCGCCTCGGTCACCCCGTCGGGTGCCCTCACGCTTGACGGCATCACGCTCTCGATGACCGTCATCGACGGCCACGTCCAACTGCTGGCGACCCTGCCGAACGGATCGAAGCAGGTGCTGGCGGTTGGTACCGGCTCGACGCGCGAAAAAGTCGCCGCACGGAAGAAGTAGCTCATCCGGCCGTTCCCCGCGACGCCCGCACGGCGCGCGCGGCACACTCCAGGCATGAGCTTCCTTCCCCTTGCCGGAATGCGCGTCGTCGACATGACGAGCTCGCTCGCCGGCCCCTACTGCACGCTGCTGCTCGGATCGCTCGGCGCCGATGTCGTCAAGGTCGAGCATCCCGAGCGCGGCGACGAGGCCCGCGCCTGGGGCCCGCCCTTCTGGAGCGGCGAGAGCACGATGTACCTCGGCGCCAACGCCGGCAAGCGCTCGTTCGGGCTCGACGTCAAGGATCCGCGCGGCCTCGAGGCGGCGCGGCGCCTGATCGACTCGAGCGACGTGTTCGTGCAGAGCCTGCGCGCAGGCACCGCCGAGAAGCTCGGCCTGGGTGGCGATGCGATGCGCGAGCGGAACCCGCGGCTCGTCTACTGCAACCTCGGCGCCTTCGGCCGCAAGGGCCCGCTGGCGATGGACGCCGGCTACGACCCGCTGCTGCAGGCGTTCTCGGGGATCATGTCGGTGACGGGCGAGACGGGCCGCGGCCCGGTGCGCGCCGGCGTCTCGCTGATCGACCAGGGCACCGGCACGTGGGCGGCCTTCGCGATCATGGCGGCGCTGTGGCAGCGCGAGTCGAGCGGTGTGGGCTGCACGGTCGACGTCTCGCTGTTCGAGACGGCGCTCGGCTACATGACGAACCCGTCGCTGGGCTTCCTGGCGACCGGCAACGCGCCGCGCGCCAACGGCACCGGCTACCCGTCGATCGTCCCGTACCAGGTGTTCGCCGCGCGCGACGGCAACCTGATGGTGGCGGCCGCCAATGACCGGCTGTTCGCCTCGCTGTGTGGCGCGCTCGGCCTGGGCGAGCTGCCGACCGACCCGCGCTTCGCCCACAACCCGGATCGCGTCGCCAACAAGGAGGCGCTGCTGCCGCTGCTCGAGGCGAAGATCGGCGAGCGCAGCCGCGACGAGCTGGTCGCCATGCTGCGCGATGCCGGCGTGCCGGCCGCGCCCGTGCAGGACGCGGGCGAGGTGTGGAACCACCCGCAGACCGAGGCGATCAACATCAAGCAGGCCCTGCCGCACCCCGACGTGCCCGACTTCGTCACCTACGGCGTGCCGTTCCAGTTCGACGGCGAGCGGCCGCAGTTCCGCAGCGCCCCGCCGCGGCTCGGCGAGCACTCGGCCGAGGTGCTGGCCGAGCTCGGCTACAGCGACGACGATATCGCCGCGCTCCGCGCCGACGGCGTCATCACCAGCAAGGGGTAGAGCCGCGCGGCGGGACTGGCGCCTGCCGGCCCGGTCCCGCCGCCGCGCTCCAGGGGGCGCTGCTAGCCCTCGAAGCCGAACGCGTCGATCCGGTCGAGCGCGATGGTGGCGCCGATGCGCACTTCACCCTCGGCCCGGAACGGGTACCCGTCCTCGCCCAGGTACTTCTTGGCGAGACGGTCGATCGCGGCGTCAGCGCCGTCGGTCGAGAGCGTCGCGCGGCCCGAGATCGAGATCCACTTGTAGGGCTCCTTCACGATGGTGATCGTGACGCGCCCGTCGCGCTCGATATGGCGGTGCTTGGCGCGGCCGACAGCGGTGTTGAACGTGACGTTCGCACCGTCGTAGTCGACCCAGATGACCGTGTTGTGCGGCGAGCCGTCGGCGCGGAGCGTGGTCAGGACGGCGTAGTTCGCCTCCGTAAAGAGCTCAGCCTGGGCCGGGGTGAGGGTTGCCACCGTTGGCGCTCCTTGTTCGAATTCCTTGGGCGGCGGATGCTACCCGCGACGCTGTGCCGGGCGCGCGAGCGCGACCGTGCGTCCGACCGCGACCTGGCGCGGGGCGGCGGCGACGACAGCAACCGTGCTCGGCGGCAGCGGCTGCTTGCCGCTCAGCACCTGGCCCAGCAGGCGCTTGAAGGCTGCAGGTGCGAGCGCGCCGGCCTCGTCGCCCGGGCCCTGGGGTGCAAGGGCGTTGTCCGGGCTGCGCCAGTAGGCCCAGGCGAGCACCGAGGCGAAGCGCTCGCAGCCGTAGGCGGCGTGGTCGAGCGTCGCGTTGTTGGCCCAGCACCAGACCCTGGCGCCGAGCGCCTGCTGCAACGCCGCGCGACCGGACTGCGACACGGCCAGGAAGTCCACCTGGTGCGCGTACTCGTGCTGGACGATCGCCCAGCCAAAGGTGCCGCTGTCGACCAGGTTCGCGTCGAGGCTGATGCGACCGGGCGTCGACTGGGTGGTGAGGCCGGGCGCGATCTCGATCGTCACGCTGCCGGGCACGATGCCCCACGGGAAGCTGCTGGCATCGAGGGCAGCGCGCACCTGCGTCTGCTGCGCCAGGGTGCCGCCGGCGAAGGTGTAGGTGCCGCCCGCAGCGAGCGCGCCGCCGCTCAGCGCAAGGGCGACGATGACGACTGCGAGCGCCGTGAGCACGCGCAGCGCCCGGGCGGACGAGAGGCGCAGGAGGGGGCTGCCGAGAACCATCTGCCACCCTCATCGGCGGCGTCGGTTCGACGGGGGCGCTCCCTACAGTTTGGAAGCGGGTGGAGCGGAGATCAGCCGATGGCGACCATGCGATCGATGGACGCGCGGGCCTTCGCCGCGATCTCCGGATCGACCGTCACGAGGTGCGTGCCATCACGCAGGGAGTCGCGCAGCTTCGGCAGCGTGATCATCTTCATGTAGCGGCAGATCGCCCGCTCGCTGATCGCCTCGAACTGCTTGCCGGGCACCTCCTTGTTCAGGCGGTGCAGGATGCCCGTCTCGGTTGCGACCACGAAGCGCTGCTTCGGCGAGGCCTTCGCGAAGGTGACCATCTTCTCGGTGGAGAGGATCTGCGTGCGGCTGTTGCCGAAGGCCATGCACTGGCTGGCGCAGCCGCACTCGGGGTGCACGAGCAGCTCGGTGTCGAGGTCGGCGGTGAGCGCCTCGATGTCGGTTGGCCGGATGCCGGCGTGGACGTGGCACTCGCCCATCCAGATGCGCAGCTTGCGGCCGGTGACGCGCTCCAGCCAGAGGCCGAGGTACATGTCCGGGAGGAAGAGGATCTCGCGGTCGGCGGGAATCGCCTCGATCACCTGCTGCGCGTTGCCGGAGGTGCAGCAGTAGTCCACCTCGGCCTTCACGGCGGCGGTGGTGTTGACGTACGCGACGACGACGGCGTCGGGGTGCTCGGCCTTCCAGGCGCGCAGCTGATCGGCGGTGATCGAGGCGGCGAGCGAGCAGCCGGCGTCGAGGTCGGGGATCAGCACCGTCTTCTCGGGCGAGAGGATGCAGGCCGTCTCGGCCATGAAGTGGACGCCGCAGAAGACGATCGTCGAGGCGCTGGTGGCGGCGGCCTCGCGGGCCAGGCCGAGCGAGTCGCCCACGTAGTCGGCGACGTCCTGCACCTCGGGCACCTGGTAGTTGTGGGCGAGGATGACGGCGTCGCGCGCCTTCGCCAGGTCGCGGATCTCGGCGGTCAGCGAGGCGATCTCGGCGGTGGAGAGCACGGGCGCCTCGCCGCGGCCGGGGCTGGAGGTGCGACGGTCGGCGGGGCGGGTCTTCGGCGTGACGAGCGCAACGGTCACAGCACGACCTCCAGGCTGACATCGAGCGACTTGACGGAGTGGGTCAGCGCGCCGATCGAGATGAAGTCCACCCCGGTCGCGGCGACCTCGCGGATCGTGGCGAGCGTGATGCCGCCGGAGGCCTCGGTGCTGGCGCGGCCCCTGCAGAGGGCGACCGCCTCAGCCATCAGGGCCGGGCTCATGTTGTCGAGCAGCACGCGGTCGACGCACGCCTCGAGGGCCTCGCGCAGCTCGGCGAGCGTCTCGACCTCGACCTCGATCGGCAGGTCGGAGATCAGGCGCAGGCCGCGCACCGCGGCGGTGACGCCGCCGGCGACGAGCAGGTGGTTGTCCTTGACGAGGATGCCGTCGTCGAGGCCGAAGCGGTGGTTCGAGCCGCCGCCGCAGCGCACGGCGTACTTCTCCAGCGCGCGCAGGCCAGGCGTCGTCTTGCGGGTGTCGAGAATGGTGGCGCCGGTGCCGGCGATCGCGTCGACGTAGGTGCGCGTCGCGCTGGCGATGCCGGAGAGGCGACCGAGCAGGTTGAGGGCGACGCGCTCGGCAGTGAGCACCGAGCGGGCCGCGCCGGCGATGCGCACGATCTCGTAAGGCAAGGAATCGGTGCGGTCGCCGTCCTGCGCCACGGCGACGAGCTCGAGGCTCGGGTCGACGGCCTCGAACACGGCGAGCAGCGCGGGGATGCCGGCCACGACGCCGTGCTCCTTGATGATGATGCGCGCGGTGCACTGCGCCGTCTCCGGCACGGTGCCGACGCTCGTGACATCACCCGTGCCGATGTCCTCGGCGAGCGCCTGCTCGACGACGCGGGCGATCGCGTCACGCTCGATGTCCTCGATCTGCATCACGCCCACTGCTCCAGCACCGCCTCGCGGCCGGGACGCAGCACGACGTGCCCGCCAGCGAGGGCGGGATCCTCGCTCGGGAAGTCCGAGCGGAAGTGCGCGCCGCGGCTCTCACGCCGGCGCAGGGCGCACGCGGCGACCAGCATTGCCAGCGGGTGCTCGGCGGTGAGCAACGAGCGCAGGCCGGCGTCGTCGCGGATCAGGCCGGCGTTGCGCCAGAGG
>CANNRA010000134.1 GCA_947507735.1 Actinomycetota bacterium | reverse complement strand
TACGACGGCGCCCTCGGCGTCCTGGCCGGCCTCGACGTGCTGAGACACTTCCACGAGAGCGGCGACGCTCCCGGCTGCCCCGTGTGGGTGACCGCCTTCATGGACGAGGAGGGCACCCGCTTCGGCACCGCACTCTTCGGCAGCCGCGCCTTCGCGGGGCACGACCTGAGCGACCTAGCCGCTCGCGCCGACAAGGCTGGGGTGACCGTGGCCGAGGCGATGCAGGCGTGCGGCCGCGATGCGGCCGCACTCGGGGAGGCGCAGGCGATCGACCGCGTGCGCGGCTACCTCGAGCTGCACATCGAGCAGGGCCCGGTGCTGGAGCAGTCAGGCGAGCAGATCGGCGTCGTCACCTCGATCGTCGGCCTGCTCGGTCTGCAGGTGCGCCTCACCGGGCAGGCGAACCATGCCGGGACAACGCCAATGGACATGCGCCGTGACGCGCTCGCCGGGGCGTCGCGCGCGGTGCTGGAGCTCCGTGATCTCGCCCGCCGCCTGCCGACCGTCACCGCCAACGTCGGGACGATCGCCGTCGAGCCGGGAGGCAAGAACGTCATCCCCGGTGCCTGCAGCTTCAGCGTCGACATCCGGGCAGCCGACCAGGCGACCTACCTGACGCTCGACGCTGCAACGCGCGCCACGCTGGCCCGCATCGCCAGCGAGGAGAGCCTTGGCCTCGAGGTCACCGAGATCTACCGGCTCGCACCGGTGCCGATGGACACCGCGTTCGTTGACGCGATCGAAAGGGCCGCCGAGCTCGAGGGCGCAAGCCACCGCCGGATGCCGAGCGGAGCCGGCCACGACGCCCAGGTGATCGCCCCGCACGTCCCCGCCGGGATGCTCTTCGTGCCAAGCCGCGGCGGCATCAGCCACAACCCGGCCGAGCACACCGAGCCCGAGCAGTGCGCTACCGGATCACGCGTGCTGGCGCGCGCCGTGAAGCTGCTCTCGCACGCGTGACCGCGCATGTCTAGACTCCCGCGATGCGAGGAATCGGCGTCGATATCGGTGGCACGTTCACCGACCTGATGCTCTACGACTCCGGGAGCGGAGAGGTCGCCGTGCACAAGCTGCGCTCGACCCCCCACGACCCGGGCATCGCCCTCGTCCAGGGCATCCGCGAGCTGTGCACGAAGGCGGGCGTCGAGGCGTCCTCGATCGACGCGGTCTTCCACGGCACGACCGTCGCCACGAACGCGGTGCTCCAGCATCGGGGCGCGGTAGCCGGAATGATCACCACGCGCGGCTTCCGCGATGTCGTGCACATCGGGCGACACCAGCGGCCGCTGCAGCACTCCGTGATGCAGGACATCCCGTGGCAGGCGCGCCCGTTCGTGCAGCGCCGTCACCGCAAGGTCGTCACCGAGCGGATCGTCCCGCCGACCGGCGAGATCCTCGTCCCGCTCGCCGAGGACGAGGTGCGCGCAGCCGCCCGCGAGCTGAAGGCCGAGGGCGTCACCGCTGTCGCCGTCTGCTTCCTCTTCTCGTACATCAACCCGGTGCACGAGCGCCGCGCGGCCGAGATCGTCGCCGAGGAGATCCCTGGAGCGTTCGTCACCGCGAGCGCCGACATCTTCCCGCAGTTCCGCGAGTTCGAGCGCTTCACCACCGCCACGATGAATGCGTTCGTCGGCCCCGGCACCGGCACCTATCTCGATCGGCTCGAGCGCGCGCTCGCCAGCGAGGGCATCCCCGGCAAGCTGCACGTGATGATGTCGAACGGCGGCGTCGCGAGCGCCCAGCAGGCGAGCCGCAAGCCCGTCACGCTGCTGCTGTCCGGCCCGGCCGCGGGCGTGCTCGGCGGCGTCTGGGCGGGCGCGCACAGCGACCGCAAGCGGCTGATCACCTTCGACATGGGCGGCACCTCCGCCGACATCGGCATCGTCACCGAGCGCGGCGTGATCGAGGCGTCGGCGCGCGACACCGAGGTCGCCGGCTACCCGCTGCTCGTGCCGATGATCGACATCCACACGATCGGCGCCGGCGGCGGCTCGATCGCGTACGTCGACGACGGTGGCGCCTTCCGCGTCGGGCCGCGCAGCGCCGGCGCCAGCCCCGGGCCTGCCTGCTACGACCTCGGCGGCACCGAGCCGACCGTCTCGGACGCCAACATCCTGCTCGGTCGCCTCGACGCCAGCCGCTTCCTCGGCGGCGAGCTCGCGCTGAACAAGGCTGCAGCCACGACGGCGATGACGGGTCTCGCCGACCGGCTTGGCCTCGGCGTGCTGGAGACGGCGGAGGGCGTGATCACGATTGCGAATGCCAACATGGCTGCCGCCATCCGCTCGCGCACGATCCAGAAGGGCCACGACCCGCGCAGCTTCGTGCTGGTCGCGCTCGGCGGCGCTGGCCCGCTGCACGCAGCCGACGTTGCCGCGTCGCTCGACGTCCCCGAAGTGCTCGTGCCGGCCTATCCCGGCATCACGGCGGCGATGGGCCTGCTGACGAGCGACCTCAAGTACGACCAGATGCGCACCGCCTTCATGGTCGAAGGCGCGCTCGACGCTGCCCGCCTCGACCGCGAGCTGGGCGAGATGGAGTCGGAGCTGCGCGCCGCGCTCGCCGCCGACGGTGTTGCTGCGACGGACATCGAGATCGTCGCCGGGCTCGACTGCCGCTACGTCGGCCAGGGCTACGAGCTGCGCGTGCAGCTGCCCGCCGAGCCCTTCACGCCGGCGGCGCTTGACGCGTTCCACACGCTGCACGAGCAGGAGTACGGCCACGCGTCGCACGATCCGATCGAGATCGTCAATCTCCGCATGACGGCGCTCGGCAAGCGCGCAACCATCGAGAAGCTGCCGGTCGGCAGCGGCACGCTGGACGAGGCGCTGCTCGGCCACGCCGACGCGCTGTTCCGGGCTGACGGCGCGCTGCGCACCTTCACGACCCCGCACTACGACCGCGCCAAGCTCCCGATGGACGAGGCGTTCCCGGGCCCAGCGATCATCTTCCAGCGCGACACCACGATCGTCGTCCCTCCCGGCTGGTCGGCCCGCGCCGACGCTGCTGGCAACCTTCTCCTCAACCGATGAGCGCCATCACCACCCGCATCGACCCGATTACCGCGTCCGTCATCGGCGGCGCCCTCGAGTCGATCGCGACCGAGATGGGCCACAAGCTGACGCGCATGTCGTACTCGTCGATCATCCGCGAGTCCGAGGACTTCGGCTGCGTGATCTGCGACGCCCAGGGCCGCCAGCTCTGCGAGTCGCCGCAGTCCACCCCGCTCCAGTCCGGCCCGATCCCCGGCTACATCCGTGGGATCAACCGCCGCTTCGCCGAGATCGGCGAGCAGTGGAACCCCGGCGACGTCGTCATCCACAATCACTCGTACTACGGGGCCTCGCACCAGCCCGACGTCGGCTTCATCATCCCGATCTTCCACGAGGGTCAACTGGTCGGCTTCTCGGCCACCACGGCACACCACCTCGACCTGGGCGCACTCACCCCCGGCAGCTGCGGCATCGTCGATGCCTGTGACGCCTACGCCGAGGGTCTGCAGCTGAATGCGATCAAGATCGAGGAGGGCGGCCGCCGGAATGCCTGGATCTGGCAGATCGTGCGCGACAACTGTCGCGCCGCCACGCTCGTCGTCGGCGACATGGAGGCCCAGGTGGCAGCCGCGCGCATCGGCGCCGAGCGCTTCCTCGAGCTGATCGAGCGCTACGGCATCGAGACGGTGCAGGCCGCCAGCGAGGATCTGATGGACTACTCGGAGCGGATGCTGCGCCTGGAGATCGAGAAGCTCCCGGACGGCGTCTACAGCGCCGAGGGCTTCCTCGACGGCTTCCCCGGCCACCCCGATCCGGCGTACAGCAACCTGCGCGTCGCAGTCGCGATCACGGTCGCCGGCTCCAGCCTGACGGTCGACCTCACCGGCACCGCACCGCAGCTCGACCTGCCGGTGAACATGCCGCTCGAGGGCACCGTTGACATCGCGATCTACCTGACGCTGCGCTCGATCCTGCTCGACACCACGCGCCACGAGGTGGTGCCCGCGAACTCCGGCCTCTTCCGGCCGATCACGATCATCGCGCCTGAAGGGACGATCGCGAACCCGAGCTTCCCTGCCCCGACGATCGCGCGCTTCTGCAGCGGCAACATCGTCGCCGACACGGTGATGCGCGCCCTCGCGCCGATCATGCCGGACGCCGTCTCGGCAGGTGTCGGCAACCTCAGGGTCGTCGCGTACTCCGGCCCGGCCGCCAACGGCCAGCACTGGGTCTACATGGACATCCACGAGGGCAGCTACGGCGGCCGCCTCGGTAAGGACGGCCTCGACGCGGTGGACACGCTGTACGCGAACACGCGCAACAACCCGATCGAGGACATCGAGTCGCACTACCCGCTGCGCGTCACGCGCTACGAGCTGAACGAGAACACGGGCGGCCGCGGCCAGTGGCGCGGCGGTCTCGGCTCGGTCCGCGACATCGAGCTGCTCGCCGACGGCGGCTTCTCGCTGGAAGGCGACGGCGTCGAGCACGCGCCGCCCGGCCTCTTCGGCGGAGAGCAGGGCACTCCCGGCGTCGTCGTGCTGACGACGAGCGACGGCAGCGAGCAGCGGCTCGCCTCGAAGTTCCCGTACCGCAAGGCGCGCAAGGGCGACCGGCTGAGCCTTGTCGGCCCGTCCGGCGGCGGCTACGGCGATCCGGCCGAGCGCGACCCGGCAGCCATCGAGGCCGACCGCCTCGACGGCCTCGCGCACAGCTAGCTAGCGCGGGCGCTTCAGCTTGCGCGCCGAGCCGGTGCGCGACAGCACGATGCCGACGGCGATCGCGACACCACCGACGATCTCGAGCCGGCCGAGCACCTCGCTCAGCAGCAGCACGGCGAAGATCGCCCCGAAGAACGGCTGCAGGTTGGCGTAGAGCGTCGCGCGCGCAGCCCCTACCGTCTGCACCGCCGACAGCCAGAGCAGGTTCGTCAGGGCATACGAGACAAACGAGCTGTAGGCGACGCCAAGCCATGCCAGCCCCGAGACGGCACCCCAGTTCGTGTGCACCAGCGATGGCCCGGTAGTGGCCAGCAGCAGCGGCGCCGTGGCCAGCGCGGCGAGCACGTTGACGTGCAGCGTCCCGTACTTGCGCACCAGCGGGATCAGCGCGACCGAGTAGAGCGAGAAGGTGCCGGGGGCGATCAGGCCGACCAGGATCCCGACGACGCTGCCGTCGGGCCCGCCATGCGAGCCGATCGCCACCAGCGACACGCCGCCGAACGAGCAGGCAGCGGCCAGCCAGATCCGGCGGCCCGGCTGCTCGATCTTCCAGAGGATCGAGTACACGCCGGCAAAGATCGGCAGCGTGCCGAAGAGCAGGGCGACCGACGAGACGCTCGCGTACTGGAACGAGTACGGCAGCGCGACCTGATTGATGGTGGTCAGCGTTGCCGCCCAGCCGATCAGGTAGATCAGGTCGCGCCGCTCCAGCTTTGGGCCGAGGTTGCGCGTCAGCCCGATCACCGCGAAGACTGCGACCGAGAGCGCGAAGCGGGTGCCGGCGAACGCGAGAGGCGTGAAGCCGTGCGCCGTCGCGTACTTGACGACCGTGAAGTTGAAGCCCCAGATGATGACGCACGCGGCAAGCAGGACGTCAGCGTGAATCCGTAGGCGCACCCGCCCAGCATAGGGAGTTCGCCCCCCGTGCTCGGCATTCGCTTTTTCCCGCGGCCGTGAGAGGATGGGCGACCGTTGCCCAGCGCTCCCGAGGAGGTTCGCGTGTCCGTTACTGACTACGAGGTTGGCCACACCCCTGGTCCCCCGACGCGAGAGCGCGTCCCCGTCGACCCGGTGACGCTGCGCGTGCTCGGTGGCGCGTTCCACGCCGTCGCGAAGGAGATGGCGGGCGTGCTGTTCCGGATGAGCTACAGCTCGATCATCCGCGAGTCGGAGGATCTCGGCGCCGGCATCTTCGATGCCCAGGGCCGCGAGATCTGCGAGTCCGACACGACGCCGCTGCACATCGGCTCGCTGCCCTGGTACATCCGCGGCTTCATGCACCGGCTGGAGGGCGACATCGGCCCGGGCGACGTGATCGTCCACAACCATCCCTACCTCGGCGCCTCCCACTCGCCCGACGTCGCGATCGCCGTGCCGATCTTCTGGGAGGGCGAGCTGCTCGGCTTCGCCGGGGTCACCGCCCACGTGCTCGACATCGGCGGCTCGTTCCCGGGCATCAACGCCGACGCCTACGACGTCTACGCCGAGGGGAAGCTCTACAACGGCCTGCGCTGGTACAGCGGCGGCGAGTTGAACCTTGACATCGATCGAATGATCTTCGACAACGTCCGCACCGCCCAGATGAACCGCGGCGACTTCAACGCGATGCTGGGTGCCTGCCAGCTGGGCGTCGAGCGTTTCACGAAGCTGCTCGAGCGCTACGGCGTGGACACCGTGATGAGCGCTGCCTACGAGTGGATGGACTACTCCGAGCGGATGCTGCGCGCCGAGATCGCGAAGATCCCGGATGGCGTCTACAAGGCCCCAACGGCCTGGCTGGACGACGACGCCGTCAACCGCGGCGTGCAGCTGCGCGTCGAGACGAGCGTGATCGTCGAGGGCGACTCGATCACCATCGACCTGACCGGGTCGAACGCCGAGGTGCCGACCGCCTTCAACGTGCCGTTCGAGGG